>JACNHM010000297.1 GCA_014383605.1 Chloroflexota bacterium | reverse complement strand
CGAAATCCGAAATCCGAAATCCGAAATCGGTCTTGATGTCCGCCTCCACCCGCTCGCCGTTGTCCTGTTGCGGGTAGGCCAGGTGGATGATCAGGCGTAGGGGCAGGCCGCGGTCGTCAAGCCAGATCTCGCCGTGGCCGGTCGTCTCGCGGTACACGCGGGAGGAGTCGAGCGTCAGGTTCAGCGGCAACTCGCCCCGCTGGCGCAGGTAGGTCTCCAGTTGATCGCGCAGGTAGAGGGCGAAAGCGGGGCCGTCGAGGTCGAAGGTGTAGCGCGTGCTGCGTCTTGCGTGTTGCGTGTCAGGCTCCGAACCGCCGGTCTGTCGAACATTCTTCAGCCCGGCAAGATAGGCCAGCATGTCATTGTTGGGTGCGAAACCACCTCCGACGTCATTCACCTCTTGCCACGTCCCGCCGGGCTGGCGGATGAAGCCGTGGTCCCCTTCCAGGCGCAATTCCATTGCTGTGTTGGGGTCGGCCAGGCTGCCTCCCGCTCCCCACAAGCGCATGGTCATCGCCCGCGCCGGCAGGTTCACATCGCCTTCCAGGTAGAACGTCTCCTGGCGGCTGCTGCGGCCGAAGTTGGCGAGCGATGGCGCAGGGAAGGTGGTTTGTGCGACCTCGCTGGTGAAGTGGTAGTCGCCCAGACGCTGGGCGGCCTGCCAGGCGCGCTGGACGGCCCGTTTGGGCGAGGGCGATGGTGGGTCGGCTAAGGCCAGAGGGGGCGCCAGCGTGGCGGCCAGCATGGCGAACAGAAGCGGTACGACACCGACCGCCAGAACCCAACACCTGTGCCTTTGGTGGTGCTTCATGGTTTCCTCCACATTGTGAGGAGTGGCTGTAGTTACCCCCTGTGTTGGTCAGCCGATGGAGTCGAGAAGCGGTGCTGCTGGGGGCGGGGATAGGAGGGCAACTTAGCCGAAAACACAAGAGCGGCAACAGAAGGGCATAGCATACCCTGATCCATTGCCGCTCGGTCCACTGCAGGATCTGGTTCGACGTTCAGACATTCGGGGGGTGAGAGTGAGTTGTCCAACACGTGATCTTCACGGTGCCTGAACAAGAAAGCCGCTGTACTATCCGTACCATGTACTATGATACTATAGCTTCAGCGGGATGTCAAATCACGGCGGGCAGTGGATGCATTTCAGTTTTGGTAGTGACTTGTGGGCTTGCCGCCGGCGTTCATTCTGTCGGCGCTCCCGCAGGGTCGCTGCATCCCAGATCGCCCCAAAGTCTTGGGGCAACTCTGCCGCCCTCTCCAGGTCAGGCATGGCTGGCGGGATGAAAGCTACCAGTTGTGCCCGCAATGTTCCTCGGATACCCCTGTCGAGTATCCCCGCCGACGAGGGTAATTCCACTTGCCCATCATTCGTCTCTGGCCTCCCCAATTGCTCTCAGACCTGCTCCACACCCTCCTCGAACCAGGTTGCTCCCCTCCCCCACCTCCCCGTACCGAACCGCTGCGCACCTGCTTCCATTCGCTGCGCACTGCGCGGCTCCAAACTTGCCCTCCGCGCCTCTCAACCTCCGAATCCCCCGCCAACACCCCTGTCCCAGCCCTCATATCGCTCAGAACCGCTGCGCACGCCCGTCCTTCATCGAGGTTTGCCGAAGGACAGGCCCGGTGCTATACTGTGCCCGCCATGGACGATCATCGCCATCTGCGGGTGCGCTTCGCTTTGGGCGCTGCCTTCCTGCTCATGGGCTTCAGCTTCTCCGTTACCCAGACGCTGCTGGTGCGGGAGATGCTGGTCTCCTTCGCCGGCAACGAGCTGAGCATCGGCGTGGTGCTGGGAAGCTGGCTGCTGCTGGAAGCGGTGGGCAGCGGGCTGCTGGGCCGTCTGGCCGGCCGGGCAGGTCGCGGCGCGGTACCTTACGCCCGGCTGCAAGTGCTCTTCGCCCTGCTCCTGCTGCCCGTGCTGGCGCTGGCCCTGGGCGTGCGGCATCTGATGGGCGGCGTGCCCGGCCAGGGCTTGGGGCTGCCGCCCATCTTCCTCGCTTCCTTCCTGCTGCTCATCCCCCTGGGCCTGGTGGACGGGGTGATGTTCACCACTGGCTGCCGGGTGGATGACGAGCTCCGCCGCCGCGGCGTGTCCGCTGTGGGCCGCGTCTACGTCTACGAAGCGATGGGCGGCATCGTCGGCGGCCTGGTCTTCACCTACCTCTTCGTTCCCCACCTGCACGCGGTGCAGATGGCCCTCATCCTGGCCACGCTCAACCTGGCCTCAGCTTGTTCCCTCGTCCTGCTGCCGCGTTCGGCCGCTCCAGGGCAAGGACAACGCCGCGCGGCGCGCCGCGCGGCGGCGCTGGCTCTCTTCCTCTTGCTGATCCTCTGCCTGGGCCTGCTGCTCACGCCGGGGGCCGACGCCATCCAGCGACGGTTGGTGGCCTGGCAGTGGCGCGGCTACGACCTGGCCTTCTACGACAATTCGGTCTACGGCAACGTGGCCGCCATCCGCCAGGGCGAGCAGGTCACCTTCTTCGCCAACGGTGTGCCCATCCTCACCGCACCCGTGCCGGACATCACGCTGGTGGAGGAGATGGTGCATCTGCCCCTGCTCTTCGTGCCCCAGCCACGGCGGGCGCTGGTGCTCAGCGGCGGGCTGGGCGGCGTGATCGGCGAACTGCTCAAGTATCCGCTGCAGCGGGTGGACTACGCCGAGCTGGATCCGCTGCTCATCGAAGCGGTGGCCAGCCTGCCCACGCCGCTGACGGAAGCCGAGTTGAGCGACCCGCGGGTGCACATCGAGGGGGTGGACGGGCGGCTGCTGGCGCGACGGCTGGCGGGAGCAAGGGAGCAAGGGCGCAAGGGCGCAGGGGAGCAGGGATCTGGCTACGACCTTGTGCTCATCAACCTGCCGTACCCCACAACGTTGCAGTTGAACCGCTTCTACACCGTGGAGTTCTGGCGGCTGGTGCGGGAGTTGCTGGCCGACGACGGCGTGGCGGTCTTCTCCGCGCCGGGCAGCCTCACCTACCTCAGCCCAGGCATGCGCGACCTGCACAACGGTCTGCACCGTACGCTGGCCGAGGTCTTTCCCCACGTGCGGCCCATCCCCGGCGACGTGACGCTCTGGTTGGCTTCACCGGCGGCGGCGATAGCGACGGCGGAGATCGAACCGCTGGTGCAGCGCTGGCAGGCGCGGGCGCTGCCCAGCGCTCTGATCACCGATTTCCACATCCGCCTGCGGCTGGACGAGCACTGGCTGACCTGGTTCTGGGATTCGCTGCGGGAGGGCCGCCCCGTGGCCGTGAACCGCGACCTGCGTCCTTCGGGGTTGCTCTACGGGCTGGCCCACTGGAACGAGTTGTTCTCCCCTGGGCTGACCCCTTACTTCGACCTGTTGCGGCGTCTGAGCCTGCCCCTGCTGGCTGTGCCGCTGCTCGCGCTGGCGCTGGTGGGTGTCGCTGCCGTGCGGCTGCGTCGCGGGCGCGCCGCACCGATCCCCATCGCCATCGCCACCACCGGCTTCAGCGGCATGGCCGTCGATCTGCTCATCATCTTCGCCTTCCAGGTCTTCTACGGCCACGTCTATCAGCTCATCGGCCTCCTGATCACGGCCTTCATGGTCGGGCTGAGCCTGGGCGGCTGGCTGATGGCGCGGAGAGAGGGGCGAGGGGCGAGGAGCGAGGGGCAAGAGGCGAGAGAGGAACGGCGGCTGTTGTTGGGGTTGGAGGGGGCACTCGTGGTCTTCTGGCTGGCATTGCCGGTAGTGTTGACATTGCTCTACGGAGGGGCGGGTCGAGGACTGCCGCCGGCTGCTGTGGGGCCGATTTTGCTGCTGCTCAACGCGCTGGCCGGCTTTCTCGTGGGCGCTCAGTTCCCGCTGGCCAACAGGATGTACCGGCGCCTGCGCCCCGATCCGAGCGGCACGGCGGGCGCGCTCTACGCCGCGGACCTGGTGGGGGCCTTCGCCGCCGCGCTGCTGGTCTCCGTGGCCTTGCTGCCGGCGCTGGGCATTGTGCAGACGTGTGTGCTGGTGGCGGGGTTGAAACTGGGGAGCCTCGGCCTGGTGCTGGCGATGCGGCGCTAATCCCACCAGATCCCCGGAACCTCGTGCCCACAGGCGGGGCAGTGGCCGTGCTCCAGCTTCAGATCCAGCACGGCGAAGTGGGCGCGCAGGATCAGGGTTTCGCCGCAGTGGGGACAGAAGGTGCTGTTGCGCCGGTGGCCGGGCGTGTTGCCGATGTAGACGTACTGCAAGCCCTCGGCGTCGGCGATGGCGGCGGCGGTTTCCAGCGTCTGCACGGGCGTGGGGGGCAGCCGCTGCAGCCTGTAGTTGGGGAAGAAGCGGTTGATATGCAGGGGCACGTCGCCGCCCAAATTCGTCTTGATCCAGGCGCACATGCGGCGGACGTCGTCCAGGTTGTCGTTCAGCGTGGGGATGACCAGGTTCACGATCTCCAGGTGCTTGCCCGCCCCGCGGATGGTCTCCAGCGTGCTCAGCACCGGCGCCAGCCGGGAGGAGCTGATTTGCTCGTAGAACTCCTCGGTGAAGGCTTTCAGGTCCACGGTGACACCGTCCATCAGCTCCAGCAGCGCCAGCATCGGCTCCCGGTTCATGCCGCCGTTGGTGTGGCAGAGGGCCCACAGCCCGGCCTCTTTGGCGCGGGCGGCGATGTCGTACATGAACTCGTAGAAGACGGTGGGCTCGTTGTAGGTGAAGCTGACCGCCTGGCAGCCCGCTTCCTGCGCCAGGGTCACGATCTCCTCCACCGAACGGTCCAGGTTGGGCACTTCCCACAGCGTGTGCTGGGAGAGATGCCAGTTGTGGCAGAATTTGCAGCGGTTGTTGCAACTGGCCGTGCCGGTGCAGAAGATGAGCGCTTCGGGCAGCATGTGGAAGGCGGGCTCTTTCTCGATGGGGTCAATCTGCAACGCGCCCGGCCGGCCGTAGACGAGGCTGTAGTAGGTGCCGTCCACGTTTTTCTTGTTGTTGCAGAAGCCCAGCTTGCCCGGAGCGACCACACAGCGCCGCCAGCAGACGCCGCACTGGATGGAGCCGTTGTCCAATCGCTGGTAGAAGCTGGCTTCATGGCTCGGGGGTGGCAGCGTGGGGGTGGGCCGCGGGCGTGGCCCCGTTGGCGTGGCTGTGGGTTCCTCTCCACTGGCGCAGCCGCTGAGCAACTCCAGTCCCAGCGCGCAGGCGAGACCCGTCCCCGCGCCGGCCACCAGCAGGTCCTTGAGAAACTCCCGCCGGTTGAGCATCTGCTGTCCTTGCCCTCCGCCGCCTTTCATCGCTACCTTCCTACCTCCCTCCCGCCTCACCCATATTCTAGCACACTTTCCGCCGTTTGTCCATTAGACCCGGCTTGACTTTTCCTCAATCTCCGCTACAATTGCAATGGTCAACGACGTGCTGACCGATCTGAGGGGACGCGGACAGACTGGGACGAGGGTACTTCATTCGACGGGCTATGGATTGACTGGAGGTTGGCTGATGGAAGACAGAGCCCTGAAGCACATGTTCAACGAGCAGTCCGTGGCGGCCCTGGCGGCGGCCATTCAAAAAGAACACCCCCCGTTCGACCGCCAGGCCTTTCTGAGGCGTGTCTTCGACGCCGGATGGGAAGCCCGCCAGCTCAAAGAGCGCATGCGGCACATCACCATCGTCCTGCATGACTTCCTGCCGCCGGACTACGGCGCGGCACTGGAGGTGCTCCGCCGGGCCTTGCCCACCCTCGCCGAGCAGAGTTTCGAGAAGATGGTCTTCCCCGACTACGTCGAGGTCTACGGGCAGGACGACTGGGAAGCGTCGCTGGCGGTGTTGGAAGAGTTCACCCAGCACGTGTCGGCGGAGTTTGCCATCCGCCCCTTCATCGTGCGCTACCCGGAACGGACGATGGCGCGGATGCTGGAATGGGCGCAGCACGCACACCCGGGCGTGCGCCGCCTGGCCTGCGAAGGCTGCCGCCCGCGGCTGCCCTGGGGGATCAGGCTGTCAGCGCTGCAAGCCGATCCCTCCCCCATCCTGCCCATCCTCGAACAGCTCAAGCTGGACGCGTCGGAAGCGGTGCGGCGCAGCGTGGCCAACAACCTCAACGACATCTCCAAAGACCACCCCGACGTGGTGATTGAGGTACTGCACCGCTGGCAAGCGCACGATACGGAGGAGATGCGCTGGATGACCAACCACGCGCTGCGGACCCTGCTCAAGCAGGGCCACCCCGAGGCGCTCGAGCTCCTCGGCTACCCCAGCGCCCCGGCGATTGCCGTGCGCAACCTGACCCTCGAGCCGGAGGTTGTTCCGATGGGCGGCAAGGTGACCCTCTCTTTCCAAATCGAATCCCTGAGCGACAGGCCGCAGGAGTTGATCATTGACTACGTGGTGCATCTCATGCGCGCCAACGGGCAGCAGACGCCGAAGGTGTTCAAGCTCAGCAAGAGGACGCTGCTGCCCGGTGAGGTCTTGAGCATCACCAAGACGCACAGCTTCGCCCCGGTCACGACGCGCCGATACTACCCCGGTGCCCACGCCATCGAGCCTCAAATCAACGGGCAACTGGTGGGGCGGGTGGAGTTCGTGTTGGAGTAAGACGATCAGCCGAAACGAGGAGTGCCATGGAAATTGAACCGCTCCAGTGGTTACTGGAATCGAACGAACCCTGGACCCGCTACCGCACGCTGGTGGACCTGCTCGACCGGCCCGAGGACGACCCCGAGGTGCAGGCCGCCCGCGCTGAGATGCTGGCGCACCCCCGGGTGCAGGCGAAGATCGGTGAGATGACCACCTGGGGCGACCGGCCTCTCAAGCGGCACAACGATGCCGGCCACCCCATCTACGCCTTCAGCACTCTGGCCGACTTCGGCCTGCGCGCCGGCGATCCGGGCATGCGTCCGGGGATCGAGGCGGTGCTGGCCCACCAGTCTCCTGAAGGGGCTTTCCAGAGTGTGTTGAACATCGCCCCGCGCTACGGCGGCAGCGGCGAGGATACGTGGACGTGGATCTTATGCGACGCCCCCACGCTGCTCTACGCGCTGCTGGCCATGGGGCTGGGCGACGACTCCCGCGTGCCGCGGGCGGTGGAGCACCTGGTCGGCCTGGTAGATGAAAACGGCTGGCGGTGCGTCGGCGGGCCGGAAATCGGCAAGTTCCGGGGGCCGGGCCGCCAGGCTGATCCCTGTCCCATCGCCAACGTCTACGCGCTCAAGGCGCTGGCGCGTGTGCCGGAGTTGCTGGATAGCCTCGCCACGCGCACTGGCGCCGAGATGCTGCTGGGGCACTGGGAGCACCAGAGCGAGCGCAAGATGTACCTGTTCGGCATAGGCACCGACTTCCGCAAGCTCAAGTACCCCTTCGTCTGGTACGACATCCTGCACGTGGCCGACGTGCTCAGCCGCTTCCCCTTCGTCCACGGTGATCCCCGCTTTCAGCAGATGGTGGAGACGATCACCGCCCAATCAGACGAAGAGGGTCGCTACACGGCCGGTTCGATGTACCGCGCCTGGAAGGACTGGTCCTTCGCCGACAAGAAGACCCCCTCGCCCTGGCTCACCTTTCTGGTGCAACGTGTGCGAAGGAGGATGGAACAGATAGCTTGAGGCACAGTTGACCATTCCACCGGTCAGTGTTATAATGGCGAACAGACCCTGTGCATTGAGAGAGGCCAAGGATATGAGCGTAAATACAATCCTTTTACCCGAGCCATTGTACAAACGTGTCCTTCACTTGGCTCGTCAGACCAATCAACCGCCCGAGCGCGTGGTCGAGACCATTTTATGGGAACATTTCCCGGCCTATCCACACGTGCAGGTCAAGCATGATCGCTGGGGGGAATACGCCGTCATGGCTGGCACTCGGACGAGCGTTGCCACCATCGTGCGCCATGTGCAGATGGGGTACGATGTTCAAACCATTGCCACGGAGATCCTGCCCCACTTGACGCCAGCTCAGGTTCACAGTGCGCTGGCCTACTACTTCGAGCACCAGGAAGCGGTAGAGACCGAGATCTCTGAAGACACGGAGGAGATCTGGCAGGCGCGGCTCAGGGAAATGGTGGGCGAGGAAGCCTATCAGACATTGGTGGGAACAGCGGAGTCCTGACCAATGGCTGAAGGCGGGCCCATCCGGTTGTTCATTGACGAGGACGTGTGGCTCGGTCTGGCAGCCGCTTTGCGAGACAGGGGCTTTGACGCCGTTCATGTCTATGAGGTAGCTCGGGGTGGCCTGGAGGACCGGGAGCAGATGGCCTTCGCCATCGGACAGCAACGGGCCATTCTCACCCATAACCAGCGGCATTACATCCCGCTCGTCGCCGAATACTACTGGGCGAACAAAGCGCATTACGGCATCTTGGTGATCGCCCAACTCCCCCGCGGTGAACTCCTGCTACAGGTGGAAACGTTCCTGCGGCAGCACCAAGCCGACAAGATCAAGAACCAGGTCTGGTTTCTGTAACTGGCTTGTGCTGTATCTTGCTCTCTCGCCTCCTCGCCTGTTTCCTCGCATTGTGATCAGCTCACGCCTGGAAGGGCTCGTCTTTTGCCGACAAGAAGACCCCCTCGCCCTGGCTGACCTTCCTGGCGCTGCGGGTGCTGAAGAGAATATCATGATCGTCAGGGAAGTCGAGTGCAAATCCATCCTCACCAAATCGGGCATCGAGGTCGTTGACTACGCCCTCAACCCCTACGTCGGCTGCGGGCACGGCTGCGTTTACTGCTACGCCAGATTCATGAAGCGCTTCACCGGCCACAAGGAGGATTGGGGCACCTTCGTGGACGTCAAGGTCAACACCACGAACCGCTGATGGCCAGGGCGCAAAGGCTCGCCGAGAAGCATGGCCTGGCCTGGGGAGAGTAAAGGTGGCCGCTTGCAGGATAGGGGTGATTGCTGACACGCACATACCCGAGCTCTTGGCTGTGCTGCCCAAGGGGATTGTGCATCTCTTCCAGGATGTGGATCTGATCCTGCACGCCGGCGACGTCACCGGGGCAGAGGTGTTGGACGAGTTGAAGTTGCTTGCTCCCGTGGTGGCTGTCAAGGGTGATCACGATGCCCTCGACCTGCCTGTAAAGACTGTCGTTGAGATCGGCGGAGCACGAATTGGTCTTATTCACGGTCGGCGACCAGTGTGGCGAGAGTTGCCCAGCATACTTTCAAACGAGTTGTTCGCCGGTCGTCGCTTCTGGTGGGGTGGCTTTCAACGACAAGTGTTGCGAGCCTTCAGCCAGGTGGAGGTGATCGTTTTCGGCCATTTTCACCGGCCCTACCTGGCCTGGCATGATGGTGTGCTGCTTTTTTGCCCAGGGGCGGTCTATCACCTTACACCGGAACATGCCCAAGCGCAGTTGTCCGAAGATCCACCGTTTATTCGGCGCGTCTTTCTGCGGCGTTGGCTCCGTCGGGCGGCGAAAAACCCGACAGTGGTGACGGGGCCGCCGCCGCTGGGATTATTGACTGTCGTGGAAGGCACGATCCAGGCCGAGGTGCTCCCTATCCCTGGCTGAAGAGTGGCCTGGACGTGAACGTCCAGGCTGAGAGGACGAAGGGCGCTAAAGCACCCTGAGCCCGCTTCAGCGGGCTTTGCTCTTTCAGCCCGATGCTTGAGCATCGGGGCACCTCTAGCCAGAATGCGGCTAGCTGACCACGTTGGCAGGACGTTGGCAGGAGATGAGGAGATGAATCTACAGGAAGAACAGTATCTTGCCGGGTGCTGCGGCCTGTACTGCGGGCTGTGCCCTCGCTACCAGTCGCAAGCGCCCAGCCGCTGCCTCAGTTGCCACCTGGGCGAGCAGCACGACTACTGCAGCGTCTACCGCTGCTGCGTCAGCAAGCGCGGACATCACACCTGCGCCGAGTGCGCCGACTATCCCTGCGAGAGGCTGATCCGAGTGCTGGGCGTGGAGCAGGGGCTGGACAGCTTCATCAGCCATCAGCCGGCCCTGCCCAATCTGGAGCGGATCAGGGAAGCAGGACTGGAGACCTTTCTGGAGGAACAGCGGGAACGGCGGCTGCTGGTGGAGCACTTGCTGGCGGGCTACAACGAGGGCCGATCCATGAGCTTCTACTGCGCCGCCGGCGCCCTGATGCCTCCCGACCTCATCCACCAGGCCATCGGCGAGATGGAGCAGAGGCTGTCCAGCGGGCGGGTGGACGGCTCGGATCTGAAAGCCAAGGCGAAAGCCATGAGAGGTGTTATTCAAGACCTGGCCGCGCAAGCGGGCATTGATCTGAAGCTGAGGAAGAAAAAGTGACGGAGACCTTCGATGTCTCCCAGGTCAACGGCTACCTGGCCCACAAACAGCACCTGTTGCCCGGTTCCCGCCTCGCCGACGTGGTGCAAGTGACCCGCGACATCGTGGCCCTGCACGCCACCAGCGCCACGTCGCCCTACCTTTCCCGCTGGGCGCGGATGGACGCTTTCCAGCACGACATGCTGGAGGAGGCCCTCTACGAGCGGCGCGAGCTGGCCAAAGTGCTCTGCATGCGGGTGACCATGCACGCCGTGCCCAGCGATGAGGTGTCCCTGTTCGTGCAGGCTTGCCAGGCTTACGTCGAGAAGCGCACGCCACCGCGGTTCCGCGGCGCCGGACTGCTCGTGCTGGCGGGGCTTTGCCCGGAGGAGGACGCGGACGCCCTGCTGAACGACCTGCACCGCCGCGTGCTGGACGTGCTGGCCGAAAGAGGATCGTGTACGGCGCAAGAGATCAGCAAGAAGGTGCCGGAGTTCAAGGCCAAGATCCGCCACGACGTGGGCAAGCCCTACGAAGGCGAGTTCAGCATCGGCTCGCGGTTGGTGAACGACATGGCCGCGCAGGGGCTGATCATCCGCGCCCGGCCCCGCGGCACCTGGCGCAGCAACCTCCACGAGTACGCCGCCTTCTCCGACTGGCTGCCGGACGTGGATCTGGCGTCCGTCACGCCGCAGGAGGCACGGGCCTGGCTGGTGCGCCGTTACCTGGACGGTTTCGGCCCGGCTACGCTCGACGACGTGCAGTGGTGGACGGTCTTCACCAAGGGAGACGTAAAGAAGGCCTTGAAGGCTGCGCAGCCCTCACTGGTGGAAGTGGCCATCGAGGGCTGGGGCGGTGGCTACCTGATGCTGGCCGACGACGCCCAGCGGCTGCGTGAGTTCGCCGCGCCGGATGCGCCCTACGTCTTCTTCCTGCCCAGCCTCGATCCCTACATCATGGGTTACCGTGACCGCCGCCGCTTCCTGGCCCAGGAGCACTACGACAAAGTCTTCGACCGCTCCGGCAATGCCCTGCCCACCGTCTGGGCCAACGGCGGCGTGGTGGGCGCTTGGGGCCAGCGCAAGGAAGATGGCCGCATCGTCCACGGCCGGTTCGAGCCGGTGAGCGCGGCGGAGCACGCCTTGCTGGACGGCGAGGCGCAACGGCTGGAAGCTTTCCTCGGCGGCGATCCCATCAGCCCGGCCTTCTTCCACACGCCGTTCACCCGCGCCCTGCAATAGGACAGGGCAAGACGTTGCATGGCAGCAGACCCTCAGGGCCGCCAGCCCATCTTCTCGAAGAACCAGAGGGGCAACACCGGCGCGTCCACGACCTTGCGCACATCGGAGCCGTCAGACCGCATGACGTAGATGGCCCAGGTGCCGTCGCGGTCGGAGCGGAAGGCGATCCACTGGCCGTCGGGCGACCAGATGGGCAGACCGTCGCTGGTGGGGCTGTCCGTCAAGCGCACCTTTTTGGTGCCGTCAGCGTTGACGCGATAGATCTCGAAGTTGCCGTCGTCCTGCGAGATGTAGGCGATCTGCTGGCCGTCGGGGCTCCAGGCCGGCTGGCCATCGCTGCCGCCAGTGGTCAGCCGTTGCTGGGCGCCGCTGTCCGGATCGGTCAGGTAGATGCCGCATCCGCCCCCCACACAGGCGCGGTGAGCGATCCAGTTGCTGGTGCGGGACCAGGCCGGATATTCTCCGGGACCCACCCGGCGCAGCCCGCTGCCATCGGCGTTGAAGACGTACATGTCGGCTCCGCTATTGGCCACCAACCGGCCACCGTCGGGCGACCAGGAGGGGTAGGCGCCGCCGCGGATGATGAGATGCGCGTCGCTGTAGTCGGCGTTCATGGCCCAAATGCCGACCTGGTCGTTGCTCACGTCTCCAGGCCAGGCGAAGTAAGCGAACTGCCGGTAGTCGGGCGAGAACTCCACTTCGGTACGCCAGTCGAACAGAAACTTGCTCTGCCCGCTGTCGAAGTTGTGTTCCCACAGTTCCCATTTCTCGGCGTCCATGTTGGCCACGGAGTAGACCAGGACCCCCCGCGGCGCGCCAGCAGGCGGCGGAGCGGGCGCAGCCGGTGGTTCAGGGATCTCTTTCGCTACCTCGATGCCTGAGGTAGCGCCTTCGACGGTCACCAGGCTGGCGAAGACCCAGCCCTCTTTGTCGTCGGGGCCCACGCAGCAGATCTGCCACCAACTGGCATCACCGTTCTTGACCACGATGGCGAAGCTGCCACCGGGCGGAGCCGTGGCGATCACGGGGTAGTTGGTGCCGGGGCCGCCGCGCACGTTGAGGCCGGAATCGCCGATAACCGCTTGTGGGGCGGCGGGCTCGGGCGTCGCCGTGGGCTCCGGCGTATCCGTGGGCGGGACGGCTGTAGGCGTGTCGGTGGGCGGTATTGACGTCGGCGTGTCCGTCGGCGGTATTGGAGTGGGAGTGTCTGTGGGCGGAACGGGGGTAGGCGTCGGCGCGGGCGGTTCTGCCGTAGGCGTGTCCGTCGGCGGAACTGCTGTAGGTGTGTCTGCCACCTGAACAACAGGCTCCGGTGAGGGTGTGGCCGGGGGAAGTTGGCAGGCTGCCAACAGTGTCGCGAGCAGGAAGAGGCACAGCAGGCAGAGGGCGGGGGACGGTGATCGAGACATGGCACACCTCCTATGGCATGTCAGAGGAACATGGCGGGCCCTCGCCGCATAGCCACGAGGGCCAGGCCGCGTGGCGAAAAATCACCAGGCTTTCGTCAATATCATAGCACAAAGAGAAGCGGAGTACAAATCCTGGCGGAATGGGGCCGGTCGGGCTTCACCGCTGGGATCATGCTTCGATGCATACTTCTGGAGAATGACGTGGAATTGAGAACGAAACTGCAACAGTGGGCCGATGAGCTGCGGGCCATGGCCCAGAATGGGCTCTCCGTGGCCGCCACCGCACAGGACACCGCCAACTACCGGCGCCTCTGGCGGCTGGCGGCGGAGATCTTCGCCACCACCGACACCCGAGACGTCGCCGACATAGTGCGCCTCTACGCCGCCGATGTGGGCTACGTCACGCCCAAGGTGGTGGGCAACGGGGCCATCTTCAACGATCAGGGCGAGGTTCTGCTGATCTGTCGCCAGGACAACGGCCTGTGGGCCCTGCCCGGCGGCGCTCTGGAGGTGGGCGAGACGGCGGCGGCGGGCGTCTGCCGCGAGGTGCAGGAGGAGACGGGGCTGCGCGTCCGCGCCAGGGCTCTGGCAGGTCTTCACGACTCGCGGCTGTGCGGCACCAATTCGCCCCACCACCAGTACCATCTGGTGTTCCTGTGCGAGCCTCTCGACGATGCCCAGCCCAGGGCTGCGGACGAGGCCCTCGACGTGGGCTGGTTTCCCGAAGCGGCCCTGCCGCCGCTGGCCCCTGGGCATCGGCCGCGCGTCGCCCAGGCCTTCCGCTTCCAGGGAGGAGAGACAGAAGCCCCCTTTTTCGACGGGAAAGAGTAGCCGATGTCCACTGTAGCCATAGCTGATGGCCCCCTGGAGGGAGGCCCGACGCTCCGCCAGATGCTGGCCCTGTGGGTGCCGCTGGCCGCCAGCATCGTGATGATGGTCCTGGAGCCTTCCATCATCAACGTCGGCCTGGGCCGCACCGCCGACCCGGAACTGGCCCTGGCCGCCTACGGCGTGGCCTTCAGCCTGGCGCTGCTGGTCGAAGCGCCCATCATCATGCTCCTCGATGCCTCGGTGGCTCGCTCCACAGACCGGCAAGCCTTCGGACTGCTGCGCCGCTTCACCCTGGCCTTGGGGCTTCTGGTCACAGCCATCGGCCTCGTCGTGTCGCTCACACCGCTCTACACCCTCCTCGTCGAGCGGGTGATGAACATCCCTCCCGACGTCGCCGCCCGCGCCCGCCCCACCTTGCAGATCCTTTCCTTCTGGCCCTTGCCCATTGCTTGGCGGCGCGCCCATCAGGGCGTGCTGATCCGTGCCCGACGAACGGCCATCATCACCGCGGCCACGGCCGTGCGCTTGCTGACCCTGACGGGGGCGCTGATCGGGGGACTGCTTCTGTTGCCCGAACGCGGCGCGCTGGTGGCGGGCATAGCCATGGACTTCAGCGTCACCGTCGAAGCTGTGGTGGTTACCTGGGCTACCCGGCGGGTCTTGCGCGCCGATCATTCCCAGGAGATGTCGCTGACGCTGCGCGAGCTGTGGCGCTTCTACCGGCCTTTGCTGGCCACATCCGTCCTGCGCCAGGCGTCGCGGCCACTGCTCAACGCCGGCATCGCCGCCACGGCGTTGGCCCGGGGCTCGCTGGCCGCCTGGCCGGTGGGCTGGGGTTTCGTCATCCTCATCGCTGGCCCGGCCTGGAGTTTGCAACAACTCACCACGGCCCTGGCCACGGACGAGGCCGCCTATCGCCAGATACAGCGCTTCGCCCTGGCCCTCAGCGCGGTCTTCGCCTTGCTGCTCTGCCTGGTGGCCTTCACCCCGCTCTACGACCTGGTGCTGGGCGGGGTGTACAACCTGTCGCCCGACCTGCGAGACCTGGCCCGGCCGGCGATGCAGCTCATGACCATCTATCCCCTGTTGATGGGCGCCCAGTCCTTGCTGCGCGGGGTGCTTATCCGTCGCGGCTGCACCCGATCGGTGCGCTCGGCGATGGCGGTGAACGCCTCCACGCTGGCCCTGACCTTGCTGGCCGGGGTCACACTCTTCGCGCCGACGGGCATCATGCTGGCGGCCCTGGCCACGCTGGCTGGCGCGGCGGCCGAGCTGGCCTGGCTGCGCTGGCGGGCCCGCTGTGAGGCAGCACAACTGTCCCCAACGGCTATCGTTCAGAAGTGAAGGGAGAGGCGTCGTATCATTGTCAGCGGAAAAGCGGAAAGAGCGGAATGTTTATCTTCCGTTTGTTCCGCTGACGCAATGGGGGAGGCGCGGCCAGGGTTCCCCCGCGATTCGGAATGAACCCGTCCCCACGCGTATTGACAAGCACATGAACCTGTGGCATAATGATGGCCGCAGGAAGCGGAATTCAACAGTATCGCAGCTCTCGTCGTTCGCCTGGTCTGCCGAGGAGCAGAACATGAGAGATTGACAGCCGACCTTCATACTCACGGGGAGCGATCCCGGTGGGTGATCGGCTGTTTTTTTGTTGCACACTTTGGGCCAATAGCGAGGGGCTGCTGTGAGGGCAAAGAGCCGTTGTGTTGGGCGGCTCGGAAAGGGGGTGGGAATTCCAGACGATGAACAACGCAAGGCAACGTGTTCGAAGTTGGCGAAGTTGGCAATGAGACGGACAACCAGCCGTCTCCCACGCACAGCACATAAGGAGGTGCCACCATGGCTGGTGAGTACACATCGTCGGCCGAGACCAGGCGAGGCTACGTCACCTATGTCTCGGAGAAGACAGGCAAGGTCAAGATCAAAGAGATCGAGTATGCCATCGTCAATGGGCGGGCCGTGTTCGAGGGCGACATCGTCATCGGCACGGTGGACGAGATCGCCGCGGCCGAGGAGGAAGGCCAGCGCCGGCTGCGTTCCCGTCGCGTCTTCGATGCCGTCCCCGAGGAGCCAGCGCCGGGGATGGTTGTCCGGGGCTGCGTCATCGTGGGCTCCCAGTACCGCTGGCCCAACCGGCTGATCCCCTACACCATCGATTCGGGCTTGCCCAACCAGGCACGCGTCACCGACGCCATACAGCATTGGGAGGACAACACGCCGATCCGCTTCAAGGTGCGAGACAGCGAGACCGCCTACGTCACCTTCATCTCCGATCCCGAAGGGTGCTGGTCGTATGTCGGCCGGCAGGGCAACCAACAATACGTCGGGCTGGCGGCGGGCTGCAGCACCGGCAATTGCATTCACGAGATCGGGCACGCCGTCGGCTTGTGGCACGAGCAGAGCCGCGAGGACCGCGATTCGTACGTGACCATCCACTGGGAAAACATCGAAGCGGACAAGGCGCATAACTTCAACCAGCAAATCGCCGACGGCGACGACGTGGGGCCTTACGACTACGACTCGCTCATGCACTACGGCCGGACGGCCTTCAGCACCAATGGCGATACCATCACGCCGCCGGCGGGGGTGACCATCGGTCAGCGTACCGGTTTGAGTACCGGGGATATCCAGGCCGTGGTGTACATGTACGGGACGGGCGTGTGGTACGTGGGCAACAGGCGCACCAGGGAACTGCACCTGGGGCACTGCACGTGGGTGCGTCTCATGTCTCCCTGGAACAAGAGGTACTACTGGACTGTCGAGGACGCCAAGCACAGCGGTTACAACGGCTGCTACTACTGCCTGCGGTTCTGGGACACGGGGTGATCTCTCTTCGCTGCCAGGGGAGAACCTGAGTTGCCAACCGCTGGGAAGTCAGACGATCGAAGGGCCAGCAGCGCCAACCGCTGGCCCTCTTTCTCACCGCCGGGGTTGACTATGCACGTGGTTTCGGGCAAGATTCTGTTGGATGAGTGGCGGGGAGAGCCGGGACCGGCCACGGTGGTCGTGCGCTTGCTGGACACCAGCCGGATGGACGTGGCGGCGCGCACGGTGGACGAGGTTGTGCTGCGCGATGTGCGGCTGGACGAGGTTCAGGATGAGGGGATCGCCTTTCGTCTTACAGCGCAGGAACTGGACCCCCGCGCCCGCTACGAGGTGAGCGTGCTTGTGGATCTGGATGGCGACGGCCGGGCCAGCGTGGGCGATTACCTGAACACCCAGTCCTATCCTGTGCTGACGCGGGGCTTCCCGGACGAGGTGGAGGTGCACGCTCGTCCCGTGGGCCGGCGCCCGCCCGAAAACCGGCTGGCGCTGCCGCGCAGGTCGTCCTCTGGTTGCTCATCGCCCCCTTCGGCCCGGTAGACGCCGCTCAGATGCACGGGGCCTGGCATCCCTATCCCCGCTGCTCCCACAACTGGTGGGTGATCTGCACGTGACCCAGATGCAGCGCCGTGTGCTCCAGGGCATGGGCCAGGCACCAGGCCCCGGTGAACCCCCGTCCGTCGCGAGGCGATACGACCGTCGCCTCCAGGTCCGCCAGGGTCAGCTTTTCCAGCACGGCCTGGCTGTGGGCCAGGGTTGCGGCCAGACGGGCCTGCAGCGCGGCCGCGTCCAGGCCCTGCGTATGGAACTCGGCGGCCCGATCCCGCCCCGACGGATCGCCACCGACCACGTCGCCGATCCAGTAGCGTTCGGCGCCAGCCACGTGAACGGCCAGCACGGCCAGCGAGTTCATCTCCGGCCCCGGCACCCAGTCCAGTGCCGCCTGCGGCAGCCCTTCGATGGTGCGTCCGATGTCCGCGTGCAAGGCTTGCAGTCGTTCCAGGTAGCCCTCAAGCAGGGGCAGCATCAGCGGTCCCCCTCCACGATAGCGATCTCCTCCTCCGTCAACCCATACAACTCTTGCACCAACGCGTCGATCTATCAGTCATGAAACACGGGCAGGATGGCTAGTGACTCGGCGGGCTCGCCATGCTCACACCGAACTCTACCGCACGAATCTGTTTGTAGTCGTTGGGAGGCTGCGGTCTGACCAAGCGGGGATTGGTTTACTCTGAAGGAAGAGCCGCTCTGCCAACGCTAATAGCAGAGCGACGAAACGTGTGCAGGCGGTGATCTGATGGCGCGTGTTGCTACGTTTGCCAGAATGCACTGCGTCAGCAGATCATGCAACTCCTAGCCTGGCTCGACAATCAGACCGTGAGCGATGAAGGCCTGTTCCGCAAAATCTCTGTCAAGGAGTTTGGCTTTTTCTCTCAACCCTTCTTCCAGTGCGTAGTCACAATACTTGACGATTTCTCCAGGATTTCCAAGTGATTTGTCATAGACGTATTTGACAAAGCTCTCGTCGTATGGAATTAATGGCTGGTCCTCGTATTTCCTGGTTACCCGATTCCTTCGTAGTCTAAGCTCAATAAGCTCTCTGGTTTCAGCTTCGTCAAGGGAGCTCAATTCAATGATTTTGCCAAACCTCCTCATTAATGCCTGGAAGGGCCCTCCCTCAGTTTGTTCCCTACGACCCAGGTCATTCAGCTTAGTCCACCCTGCGGCGGATATTGCTAGAAAGAAGATCATATTTGCGGGTGGAGCAGGCAATTTGTGCGCGGTTGGAGAATCCAGAAGATCATAAAGAGCACGCAAGGTGTTAAACACTAGCGAGATGTTTGCGCCGCGCATTTGACTGAAGACATACTCAACTTCGTCGACTGCCACAAGCAGTGTACCGAGGCCTGACCTCTTTATGAGAAACAGAAAACCTAACAGGTACTCTTGTGCAATATCTGTCCTATCAATTCTGCGACGCACTCCCAGCTTCGGCAATTGGGTGGACGTAAACGATACTTCGCCTCGGAGGAAGAGCTTCGCATCACGAGTACCGAACCATATCTTCTGAAAGATTGTCGCCGGTTCAGGATAGACCTGACGCAGGGCATCAATATCCTTGGCATCGAAACGCTCAAATACTTCATCAGGTACATGCCGAAAAATCCGTTGAATGAAGTCGACACCGAAATTGCGGACCTTGTCTTCTGGCAGCATCTTGATGAAAATCGCCAAGACCAGGG
>JACNHM010000103.1 GCA_014383605.1 Chloroflexota bacterium | reverse complement strand
ACAGGGATGGTTAAAGCCCGCAGGTAATGTTCCATCACCGGCTGTATCTCTCGCTCCCAATTCAGTTCACCGTGTCCACAACCCAGTTGAGGGAACGACACGCTGGAGATGCCGTAATCTCCGTAATGTGTTACAAACTTCTCCAGCCCAGCCTCAATGTATTCCACCCGTGAGCGCTGACGCCAGTGCTTCTTGGTGGGGAAGTTGACGATGATTTTGTGCGGCGTTCGATAGATGTACAGCATCCCTACGTCCAGTTCTCCCTTCTGGCACAAGTGGCGATAACGCTTGTACATCTCCGGGTAGAGTTTCTTGAAGTCTGCGGCGATACCCTTGCCCATCACGCCGACAGTGTTAACCGTGTTGACCAGTGTTTGGGCCGGGGAATCGAACAGGTTGATGGTTACATACGTGAGCATCTTCTCCGCTCCTCGTGTCAGAAGGTCACTTTTCGATGAGCAAGTTGCCATCCGATTGGCTCACAGAGAGAGCCAGTGCACACCTGATTGTGTTAGTATGTAAATAGCAAGCTCCGAGGGACGCCTCGGACTTGCGGCCGGGCGTGTCCTGTGGCACACTTACCAGGTTGAGGAACGGGAACGTATGCTCCGGGTGCGCTACGTGAGGGCCAGTCGACTGTGCTATGGGAAGCCGCAAGGCAAGCCCGTGATTGTGTTTGACTGCCCGTTCGATTCCACTCAACTGGGAAGACATTCGATGTCAAGCCCGTATCTGTGTGTGAAGTATCGACCCTAAAAATGGACACGCCCGGCCTCGCTGGTCAGGAAGACCTGCCAACCTGAAAGGAGTATACCAGAATGCCGCCAGAAAAGCCAGTCCCTTCGACAAGCTCAGGGCAGGCTCCTTCGGCTATGCTCAGGGCAGGCCCTACCCGTTTCATCGGCCTCGATGTGCACAAGCACTACCTGATTGCCATCGGGGTGGACGCTGAACTCAACCAGGTGTTGGGCCCTCAGCGGGTGCAGTTGAGACACCTGGAGAAGTGGATGCGAAAGACTCTCACGCCCCAGGATGCAGTGGTTTTGGAGATGACCACCAATGCCTTCCAACTGCACGATGACCTGCTGCCGCACGTCCACTCGGTCACGCTCGTGCATCCCCCTCACGTCAAGCTGATCACCCGCGCCCAGGTGATGACGGATAAGATCGCGGCCTTGATCCTGGCTCGCTTGCACGCCGTCGGCTTGCTGCCCCCTGTGTGGGTGCCACCGCTAGAGGTCCGCGATCACCGTGCTCTGGTCGCTCACCGCGCCAAAATGGTACGGCTCGCCACCCAGGCCAAGAATCGTTTGCACGCCGTGCTTCACCGTTACCACTTGCTGCCACCTGGAGGCGGTCTGTTCACGCCAGATGCGCGCGAATGGTGGCTCACCTTGGATGTCACCCCTATTCAGCATGCACGGATCCAGAGCGACTTCGACACCTTGGCCTTCGCCCAGTCCCAGATATCGCGGCTCGAAGAGACTCTGACTGCGGTGGCTGCCCAAGACAAGCGAGTCCTGCTGCTGGTCCAGTTGCCGGGCATCGGCTTAATCACGGCGATGACCTTGCTGGCTGCCATCGGTGACATCTCCCGCTTCCCGGACGCCAAGCATCTGGTCGGATACTCTGGCCTGGGCAGCCGCGTGCACGACAGCGGCCTCACGCGTCGCACCGGCGGCATGACCAAGGCGGGCCGCCGCGACATCCGCGCTGCTATGGTCGAAGCCGCCCACGCCGCCTCCCGCACCCACCGCCACTGGAAAGCCGAACTGGCTCGCCTCGAACCCCGCTTGGGACACAACAAGGCGATCGTGGCGATTGCTCGCAAGCTCCTGGTCGCCGTCTGGCACGTGCTGGCCAAAGGCTGTGCCGACCGCTTTGCCGAGCCTGATCTAATTGCCCGCAAATTCCTGTCTTATGCCGAAACCTTGGGCAAGGCTAACCGCCCCGATGGCCAGACCGCCGCTCAATACGTCCGCTACCATCTCGATCGCCTGGGCCTGGGCGCTGATTTGACTGCTATCCGGCGGGGTCCCAACAAGACGATCTCGCTGCCGCCGTCTCGCTTGATCCTGGCAGGCAACTGAGCGTTGGTTCTAACCGACAAACGCGCTGTCTCGCGGTAAGATGGGATACCCCAAACCGAGAGACGGGCGTGAGTGCTTTCCCACTCCGCTCCTCTTTCAACTGTAGGGGAAGTCCCCCGGTGCGTCACACTTCTATACTCCGCCTGTCTCCCGCAAAAAACACCCTGCGAGCGATCGTTTCGGCACGTCTACTGACCGAGATCCCTCCCGCCCAGAGATTGCCCCTTGACAAATCATTACATCTGTAGCACAAATCGGCTGTCAAGCCAACTCGCCGCCTGCAGCAGCCCACACGACCTCGGCCACGCGCCAGGCAGCATCGGGTTGGGCCAGGGCCCGGGCACGGGCGGCCATCTGCGCTAGCCGTGGGTTGCCAGGAGACAATAATTCTCGCACCGCCGCCGCCACCCGTCCAGGTGCCGGCGCCCAGACTCCAGCACCGGCTTGCACGACGTAGTCCACGTTGGGCCGCTCCTGGCCCGGCAGTGCGCCGCTCAGCACGACCGGCAGTCCCATCACCAGCGCCTCGCTGACGGTACTGGGGCCAGCCTTGGTCACCAGCAGGTCCGCCGCCCGCATCCATTCCTGCATGTTAGACAAAAAACCCTCCACCCGCACCGGCAGTGGCCACGTCTCGGCGTCCAGCCTGGCCCGTAGTTCCTCATTGCGCCCTGCGACCACCACCAACTGGGCCTGCACGCCGCTACCTGCTACCGCCCTGCACAGGCGATGCAACGATCCCATGCCCTCTGCCCCGCCCACCAGGAGCAGTACCGGCAGGTCGGACTCCAGTTCCAGCCGTTCCCGCACCGCGCGTCTATCTTCTCTCACAGTCGTGACGAAGCGCGGGCTCACCGGAAGGCCGGTCACCAGGATACGCTCTGCGGGCAGTCCGCAGGCCCGGGCTCGCCAGCGGGCACCTTCCGTCGGCACGAGGCAGCGGTACTCCCCCGGCACGAACCAGAAGGTATGGGCAGCAATCAGATCGGTCACCAGGGTGATAAGAGGTGTCGTTGCCCGCGACTCGTTTAGAGTGCGCAGGATAGGATAGTTCAGGATTGGGTGGCAGCAGATGATGGCATCGGCAAGATGGTCGCGTAGAAAACGGGACGTGGACGCGCGCACCACGGGCCACCATCCTCTCATCACCGCCGTGACCGGTTGCTGCCTGTCAGAGAGGTGCCAGCCGACCGCCCAGGGCCAGCCTTTCAGTCTGACCATTTGTGGGTAGAACCGTGGCAGGTCACGGAGGGGCCAGGGGGCGTAATCGGTCAGCGCGTCCACCAGTTCGATGTGGACCGCTTCACCGTAGAGTTCTCGCAGCGCCTCCGCTACCGCTTGCGCCGCGCTGCGATGTCCACCACCTGTATCGGAGAATACGAGGAGTATCCGCCTAGCGCGCCGGTTCACTGTCTACCGCGCTCAGTATTGCCTTAACGCGCTTCTCAAACTTGCTGCGCGGGAGCATCACCCTCCGCCCACAGGTCAGGCAGCGCATGCCGATGTCAGCGCCCGT
>JACNHM010000353.1 GCA_014383605.1 Chloroflexota bacterium | reverse complement strand
ACAAGTAGACAAGGACATGGGTCGCAGGCAATTGCGCATATTGGGCATTCGGGTAGATGCGGTTAATAGCACCCAAACGCTCGACATAATTGAACAAATCGTGCGGGAGGGTCGGCCGCGGCAGGTGGCCACGGTCAATCCGGAGTTCGTCGTGGCCGCGCAGGCGAATGAGCCTTTCCGCCGTGCGCTCAATGCGGCGTCGCTGGCCCTGCCCGATGGCATCGGCTTGCTCTGGGCGGCGCGCCTCCTGGGCCAGCGGCTGCCGGAGCGGGTGGCCGGATCGGATATCGTGCCCCGCATCGCCGAGCGGTCGGCGGCGCGAGGCTGGCGACTCTTTCTCCTCGGTTCGGCGCCGGGCGTGGCCGAGCGGGCGGCGGCGCAGCTCGTGGCCCGGTACCCTGACCTGGTGGTGGCAGGAACCTACGCGGGGTCTCCCGCGGCTGCCGAAGAGGATGACATCGTGGCCCGCGTGCGTGCGGCGCGGCCGGACATCCTCTTCGTGGCCTACGGCGCACCGGCGCAGGACCTGTGGATCGTCCGCAATCTGGAGCGGCTGGACGTGCCCGTCTGCATGGGAGTAGGAGGCACGCTGGACTTCATCGCTGGGGTGCGGAAGCGGGCACCCCGCTGGGTGCAGCGGCTGGGACTGGAATGGCTGTACCGCCTCCTGCAAGAGCCGTGGCGTTGGCGGCGGCAGTTGGCGTTGCCCAGATTTGCCTTAGCAGTGCTGGGGGAAAGATGGAAACGAGGGAAACGAGGGAAATGAGGGGGCGGGTGTTGGTGGTGGGCGACCTGTGCCTCGATGAGTACCTCATCGGGCGGGCCACGCGGCTGAGCCGGGAGGCGCCCGTGCCGGTGCTGGAGCAGCAGCGTCGCTTCACCCGCCTGGGCGGGGCGGCCAACCCCGCTCACAACGTCGTCGCCCTGGGCGGGGAAGCTGTCGTCGTCGGCGTGATCGGCGAAGACGAGGCCGGGCAAGCGCTCCTAGCGCAATTGGCCGGTGCGGGCATTGACAGCAATGGTGTGGTCACCGATCCTGGTCGCCCGACGACGACCAAGACCCGCATCGTGGCCGAGAGCACGCTGCGGGTGCCGCAGCACCTGGTGCGCTTGGATCACCTGGACCGCTCGCCGGTCTCGCCGGCCGTCGAGCGGGCCTTGAGTGAACGCATCGCCGCGCTGGCGGCGCGGGCTGACGCCGTGATCGTCTCCCACTACCGCACGGGCGTGGTCACGCCGGGTGTGGTGGAGGCGGTGCACGCTGCGGCGCAGCAGCACGGCGCGTTGACCGTCGCCGATGCCCAGGCGGACCTGCAGCGTTTCGCCGGCTTCGGCCTGGTGAAGTGCAATCGCGCCGAGGCGGAGGTGGAGCTGAGCCGTTCCCTGACCCACGATGTGGATTTCGAGGCCGCTCTGGCGGAACTGTCGCGGCGGCTGGGCGGAGCACAACTGGCCATCACCCGCGGGGCGGAGGGCATGTCGCTGCTGGAGCAGGGCGGCAGGGTCATCCATGCGCCGGCCAGCCGGGTCAGCGACGTGTACGACGTCACCGGCGCGGGGGACACGGTGGTGGCGGTGCTGACGCTGGCGCTGGTGGCGGGGATGGATCTGCGCACGGCAGCGCGGATGGCCAACGCTGCCGCTGGCCTCGTCGTGCGCCGGCTGGGGAATGTCGTTGTCACTCCGGCAGAACTGTCAGAAGCATTGGAAGGGTAGGGGGGAGGCATTGGGAGAGGTGGTTTCTGCGGCGGAGGCCGGGCAGCGCTGCGCCGCCTGGCGGGCCGCTGGCCGCACCGTCATCTTCACTAACGGTCATTTCGACTTGCTGCACCTGGGCCACGTGGACGTCCTGCAGCGCGCCCGCGCCCTGGGCGATATGCTGGTCGTGGGGCTGAACAGCGACGCGTCGACGCGGCAACTCAAAGGGCCGCAGCGACCCCTCGTGCCGGAGACCGAGCGGGCGGTCATGCTGGCCGCGCTGGCCTGTGTGGACCTGGTGGTCATCTACGAGGAACCGACAGCCAACCGCCTGGTGGCGGCGCTGCGTCCCCATGTCTACGTGAAAGGCGGGGACTGGGAGCCTGAGCAAGACAGGGAAGGGCCGCCCGAGGCGGCGGTGGCGCGCAGCTACGGCGGCCAGGTGCGCTTCCTGCCCTATCTGCCGGGCCATTCCACGTCCGCTCTCATCCAGACCATCCTCGACCGTTTCGCAACCCAGGCTTCTTCGAACCCTTCGGACGCATCATGACCCCAGCCGCCGCTGTCACCCCGCCTGCCGACCAGCCTGCTCCCAGCCTGGCCCGTTCCGCTACTGTGCTCTCCTTGGGCAACGTAGCCAGCCGCGCCCTGGGGTTGGTGCGGGAGACGGTCATCGCCGACTATTTCGGGGCCACCGGCGCCGTGAGCGCCTTCCGTCTGGCCGCCCGCGTGCCGACGATGATCTACGACTTGCTGGTGGGGGGAATGCTCAGCGCCGCGCTGGTGCCGGTACTCAGCGACTACGCCCGCCCCAGCCGCCGGGAGGAGCTGTGGCAGGTGGCCAGCGTGGTCATCAGCTTCGTGGCCGTCGTTCTGGCGGCCATCGTCGTGGCCGTCGAGCTGCTGGCCGAGCCTCTCGCCTACCTCCTGGGCACCGGGCTGACGCCGGAGTTGCAGGCGGTCACGGCTCGCTCGCTGCGCATCATCGCCCCGACCGTGCTCATCTTCGGCTGCGCCGGCTTTCTGACCGCTCTGCTGTACGCGCTGAATCGTTTCACCTTCCCGGCCATCGCCGCCGCAGTGTTCAACCTGGGCATCATCGTCGCCGCGCCGCTGTTGGCCGGGCGTCTGGACATCTACAGCCTGGCCGTGGGCATCCTGGCCGGCAGCCTGGCCCAATTGCTGATCCAACTGCCGGGGCTGCGGGACGCCCGTCTGCGCTTTGGCTGGGACCTGCGCCATCCGGCGCTGCGCTACATCGGCAAGCTCTACCTGCCTGTGGCTGTGGGGCTGGTGGTAGGGCAGCTTCAGGTGGTCATTGACGGCAACCTGGCCACGCACACGGGCGAGCGGTCGGTGGCCTGGATGCAGAACGCCACCACGTTGCGGGAGTTTCCGCTGGGATTGGTCAGTGTGGCCATCTCCCTGGCCGCCCTGCCCGCGCTCTCCCGCTTCGCCGCCGATGGTGATTGGCAGGGGTACAGGCGCACGCTGGCTCGCGGGCTACGGCTGGTGCTGGTGTTGACGATGCCGGCGGCCTTCGGCCTCTTCGCCCTGGCCCAGCCGGCCGTGCAGCTCATCTTCGAGCATGGCGAGTTCACCGCCTTCGATACCCTTTGGACGAGCCGGGCGCTGTGGGGCTACATTCCGGGGCTGCTCTTCGCCGCCGTGGATTGGCCGTTGAACTACGCTTACTATGCCCGGCAAGACACCCGCACGCCGACGCTGGTGGGTATCGCCGCGGCAGGCGTGTACCTGGTGGTGGCCCTGGCGCTGCTGCGACCGCTGGGCATGATCGGCCTGGTGCTGGCCGATTCGGCCAAGCATACCTTTCACGCTTTCGCCATGCTGGCGCTGCTGCGGCGGGACGTGGGCCACCTGGGCGGACAGCGGGTGGTGAGCACGACGCTCAAGGCTCTGGCGGCTTCGGCAGTGATGGGCGGGGTGATCTGGCTGGCCCTGCCGCCGCTGCACGGTTGGCTGGGCACGGGTACATTCTGGCATGAACTGCTGCTGGTCGCTGTGGCCGGCGGGTTGGGCGTTGTCGTTTACGGCGGGTTGCTGGCGCTGCTGCGGGTGGAAGAGCTAGGGCTGGTGCGGGACATCGTAGCACGATGGCGGATCGCCGATTGACGCCGGGAGCAAAATGGGGTATAATTGGCTTGTGCTGAGAAAGTGAGGAGGGTGAGTGCCATGTCTGTTATGCCATTGGTGAGACAGGTGGCGGTGAGGCTACAGGTAGAACCGGAGGTGCTGGAGCGAGACAGCCTTAGGGTGTATCTCGAGAAACGTCTGCGGGCGGTCGAATCGGAACTCTTTTTCTTGATGAGCCGTTATGGAGTGAGCAGCGTGGAGGAACTCGATGAACTGATCCAGGCTGGGAAGTATCACGAAGACGGCACGTTTGAGGACTACTTCGAGTTTGACTATCTCCAGCATCAGCAAAAGAGCCTGCTGGCAGCTTTGGAGGAGGTCTAGTGCCATCTTTGGCTCAGTTGGCACGCATCGCAGAGGTCGAATTCTCGTCCATCGTGGTGGATGCTTTGGTATGGTGACCCGGCCGGTGACCGATGTGGAGGCGGAGACAGCGCAGCCGGCCACGACGCTCCGAGCAAAGATGCCAGTCCGTACGGCGGAATGTTTGAAAGGCTGTGAGGGGGGATGAACACAATGACAGTTATGACAGCACCACTACAGCAGATCCTTGATCGTACATTGAGCATCTTGCCCGTTAGCAACGAGGACATCGTTGTGCGGGGGATCACCGCGGAACTCACCGGGCGAATTGTGGAGTTGAAACGGGCAGCGCGGACGTTCCGGGGCAAGCATAGTTCGCTGGAGCAGCTTGAGAGGACTCTGGCTGAGGAGGGCATTTCCCCTGACGACCACACGCGCTATGCCGATTTGCTCGAGTGGCGAGCTATTCGCAGCGAATTGGCGGAATTGATTGATCTGCTGGAGTCGATCTAGATGAGGACCATTTCGAGTACACGAGGAGTGACAACCTTTCATGGCTAAGAAATCAAAAGCACGCAGCAGCAAGAAGAAGAGAAAGACGACGCGACCGCCGCAGCAGCGACAGATGGTGACCCGGCCGGCGACCGATGTGGGGGCGGAGACACCGCAGCCGGCCACGACGCGGCGAGCAAAAGTGCCAGTCCGTACGGCGGAGCCCAAGCTGGACTTCGCCAGGGAGTACAGCTACGTCTACGCCGACCTGAAGCGGGTGGCCATCATCGCCGCCGCCATGGTGGTTCTGCTGGTTGCTTTGGCCTTCATCATTACGTGAGAAGGAAGTAGACAAGTACACAAGGAAACAAGTAGACAAGGGGAGGCTGTACCTTGTCTACTTGTTCACTTGTCTACTTGTGTACTCTACACCAGCTTCGAATAGCCCGTGCAGAGCCCAACACAGCCACAGGTTGCGGGTGAGGATGAAGAGGGCGGTGGTGACCAGGGCCAGAACGGCGCGGCGCAGGATGGGTTCGGCCTGGGTGGGGCGGCGCAGCCGGCGCCGCAGCCAGGGGTTCAAGCCCCATTCCAGGCAGACGAGCCCCAATCCCGCCCAACTTCCCCAGTGCAACTCCCCCAGCCAAACGATAAAAACGCTGCGATAGAAGGCCCAATGGGCTTGCAGCGCGGCCGTTTCTATGATCGCCAGCAGCCAGCGCAGCGGTCGAGGTAGTAGGGGCAGGGCTTGCCCCTGCCCTGGGCGACCGCAAGGGTCGCCCCTACGTGGCAACGCTCGGCGGTAGCTCCACCAACCCAGACCCAGCAGCCCCAGGGCAGCGGCGGCGATGGCTCCTCCCATCCCCATGCTACCCACCCAATCCACCTCGCTCAGCCCCAGCCAGCGGGGCGAGACGACCCCCAGCAGCAGCGCGGCGTAGGGCGGTCCCACGAAATAGGCCCAGCACAGGAGCGTGATCAGCCATAGGGTTCCAGGCCAGGTCTGCAAACGGATCGCGCTGCGTTGGTGACGTAGAAGCCAGGCCGCGTTGCTGGCCAGCACGTACAGCAGGAACGAACCCGCCAGCCACAGGCCGGGTTCCTCTTGCCAGTTCAGTTGGGACTGAAGCCAGGTTGGGATGTCCACTGTCGCCCCTCTTGCGATGCCTGAACTATCAGCCTCTTGTAGCTCGGGCAGGAACAGACGAAGGACGAAAGACGAACGACGAAGGCTGATTCGTCATTGGGCCTTCGTCCTGTGTCGGGCTGCCGGCGCCGCCCTCTTCTCCACGACAGCCACCCAGTGGCTGTGGCGGCGTGAGCTGCCATCCGCCAGAATTTCCTCGTTCTCATCCAGGTACAGCTCGGTCAGATCAAAGGATGCCAGCAACGCCCGCGCGCAGGCCTCGTCGCAGAAGTGATGGGGATGGCCGGTGTCGGGGCCGGTTTCCGGCAGGAAGGTGTCTGGCTCGATCTCCTGACCCTGGCCGTAGCGATAGCCGCGGGTGGAGATGAGCGTCAGCAGCGCCCGCCCGCCAGGCCGCAGCACCCGCTCGATCTCCGCCACCGTGCGCTGGATGTTGCTCAGCGTGTTATGGTAGATGACGTACATGCTGATGACGGCATCGAAGTGTGCGTCGGGGTGGGGGAGGGCGGTCATGTCCGAGAGATGTAGATGGGCGGTGAGTTTCTCGGCGGCCAGCCACGCCCGCGTCGCCCCCAGGCCGGTCTCGGAGATGTCGGTACCGCAGACGCGGAAGCCGAGTTGGGTCAGGTAGATGACGTGACGGCCAGCGCCGCAGCCCAGGTCGAGCACGGCCTGTGCGCCGCGTGGCCGCAGAACGTCGGCGAAAGCGACCACAGTGCGGTGCGGCTGCCGCCAGCGGAACTCCTCTTGCTTGAATAGCTCATCCCAGGTAGGCATCACGTACCCTGTTCAGCACGCGCCGCGTGGCGGCCACGTCGCGGGCCATTTGCTCCACCAGTTCCTCGGCACTCTGGAAACGCTGCTCCGGCCGCAGCCGCTCGACGAAGGTCAGCGTCAGAGTCTGCCCGTAGAGTTGGCCCTGGAAATCCAGCAGGTAGGCCTCCACGGTGCGCGGTGGTTCGTCCGCCGCAAAGGTCGGGCGTAGGCCGACGTTGATGGCCGCCGCGTACCGCTGGCCTGCTGCCTCCGCCCAGCCGGCGTAGATGCCGTCGCCCGGCAGCACGCGGCCGGGCTCCACCGCCAGGTTGACTGTGGGAAAGCCCAAGGCTCGCCCGCGGCCTGCGCCGGCGACTACCTCTCCGGTCAAGCGGTAGGGCCGGCCCAGCAGCTCGGCGGCCTCGGCCACGCTGCCCTGCTGCAGCAGCACCCGAATGCGCGTGCTGCGCACCGATTGCCCTTCCCAACAGAAGTGCGGCACCACCCGCAGCGCAAACCCCATCTCTTCCCCCAGCGCTCGCAGAGCCGTCACGTCACCCTGCTGCCGGTGGCCCAGGCTGAAATCGGGCCCCACCCACAACTCCGCCAACCGCAAGCGCTCTCGGAGGGCCGTGACAAAGTCCCGCGCCGGCGTGCGGGCCGTGGTCAAGGTGAAGGGGTGAATGACCACAAAATCGAGATCCAGTGCCGCGAACAGTTGAAGTCGCTCCTCCAGGCTGGTGAGGAAAGCCAGGGGGCGTTGCGGCGTCAGCACGCTGAACGGGTGCGGATCGAAGGTGAGCACGCCGGCCCAGCGCTGCTGGCGGCGGGCTGCTCGCAGCATCTCCTCGATCAAGGCCTGATGCCCGCGATGCACACCGTCGAAGTTGCCGATGGTGAGCAGCGTGGCGTAAGGCGTGGGTTGGAAGGGGAGACCGTGGAAGACTTGCATGGCTGATGGCAGATGGCTATGGGTTGATGAAGACTTTCTTTGGTCGCCAGAGGGTGGCGTCAGGGTCGTGGGCGACGATGGCGATCAGGGTGCCGGCGGGATCGTAGACTCGGCCCAGCGCGGTAGCGGGAGGCCTTGGGCAAGGGATAGGCTGGCCGTGGAACAGCCGCTGCGTTCCTGATGCGTCCACATTCACGGCTTCGAGATCAAGCAGCGCGGCATCGAGCGGATGGAGCAGGTGTGCCCAGTCGCCGGCTGCCGCTGCATCGGCCAGGGCCTGCAAAGAGATGGCCTCGGCCGAGGTGAAACGGCCGCTGGCCAGCCGTCTGAGCGCTGTCACGTGCGCGCCGCAGCCCAGCCGCTCCCCCAGGTCATGGGCCAGCGAGCGGACGTAGGTGCCAGGGGAACAGACGACATCCAGCGTCAGTTCCGGCGGCGCCCAGTCCACGATGCCCAGCGCTTCGATGGTCACCCGCCGGGGCTGCCGCGGCACCGTTTCGCCCCGCCGCGCCAGTTTGTACAGCGGCTGGCCATCCCGCTTCAGCGCCGAGTACATGGGCGGCACCTGCGCGATCTCGCCCACGAAAACGGGCAGGGCGGCCTCGATCTCCGGAAGCGACACGTTCACTGTTCCCACGTCCCTGGTCACCTGGCCGTCGGCGTCGTAGGTGTCGGTGCTGATGCCCAGCCGCAGCCTGGTCCGGTAGCGCTTCTCGCCGGCCATCAGGTACTCGGCCACCCGCGTGGCCTGGCCCACGCAGACGAGCAGCACGCCGGTGGCCAGCGGGTCCAGCGTGCCCGCGTGCCCAACGCGCCGCTGGCCCGTCAGGCGGCGCACCCTGGCCACCACGTCGTGGGACGTCCAGCCCGGGGGTTTGTCAATGTTCAGGATACCAGAGACTAGCAAGGACCTTCCTTAGCTCCGTTTCATCCCGCTACTGAAAGGCTGCCACCTTCGGCTGCAGGTAAGCAGTGCTAACCCGATAACAGAGCGTCGATTTCTTCGTTAGTCATCCCTAGCTGACGGAAGACCATCAGTGAGTACTCTGGACGCAGTTCCTTCCTGGCCATGAGCACAGGCGCTTTCCGTATCTCGCCTTCGACAACCCGCATGTAAATTGCGTGGTCACCTTTGCCCCAGCGATCAAACTGGGCACCTCCCTTCTTCAGCAGGCGCACCAGCTTGCGGCTGGACATGGCAGGGATGCGTCGCTTTCTAGGCATAGGCCAACACCCTCAACTGGCCCATCGGAACGGTCTGTTCCCGTTCCTCACTCTCGCCTGCAAGAAACTCATGAAGCACGTCCAGCGGGACGGGACGCGAAGGCGAAAGGGCATCGGTCTTCATCGCTTCCAGATAGGACTCGATGGCCAGTCGGGTATTCTCCAGGGCCTCTTGCTGCGTGTCACCACAACCAGCCACGCTCAATTCCAGACACAGGGTGACATACTGGTCACCAGATTCCTTGACGACAATGGTGTAGTCACCCAACGGTGTAGACTCCCTCAGTTTAGACATCTTGTCACCTCAAGGCTTTCTCGTTCTTCTCAGTGCGCTGTCTCGCCAGGCTCACATCCAGCGCGGCCAGCACCCGCTCGCGTGCGTCTTCCAGAGTGCCATTCAAGGTGCAGCCGGATGCCTGCGGGTGGCCGCCGCCGCCGAGTCGGAAGGCCACACCGGAGACGTCCACGCCGGGCACGGAGCGGAAGCCCACTTCCACTTTGCCGTCCGGCTTCTCGTTGAAGACCGCGGCCACATCCGCCTCGTGGGCTGTGGCCAGGAAACTGGCCAGACCGCCAGCGGCATCGTTTTCCTCTATCCCGGCCCGTTCTCTCATGGCCAGGGTGATCTCCGCCCAGATCACCCGCTCCCGCAAGCGCAGGGTGTTCAGCGCCTCTGCCCAGAGGTGGATCACCGCCAGCGGGCGGCGGTTCAGCACCTGCTCGGTGATCAGATTCAGCGACGCGCCGGCTTCCATCAGACGAGTGGCGACGGCCATTGTTCTGGCGGTCGTCGTGGAGGTGCGAAAGCAGCGCGTGTCGGTGACGACGCCGGTGAGCAGGGCGAGCGCCACGTCGGGGGTCAGGGGCACTCTCAGTTCCCCGATCAACTCGTAGACCATCTCCGCTGTGGAAGCAGCGCTGGTGTCCACCCAGTTCACGGAGCCAAAACGGACGTTGGTGGCGTGGTGGTCAATGTTGATCAAGGGCACGTGGGCGAAGGCCGCCGGGCGGTAAATGCTCCCCATGCGGCTGATGTCGCTGCTGTCGAGGCTGATGAGCAACTGAAATTCTCCCACCGGATCGCTGGTGATGGCTGCCTGGCCGGGCAGGAAGTCGTACTGCTGTGGCACGGGGTCGGCACAGGCCAGGACCACTTGTTTGCCCAAGGCGCGCAGCGCCTGCCCCAGTGCCAGCAATGAGCCGATGCAGTCCCCGTCCGGCGTCACGTGGGCGATGACCAGGATACGCCGCGTCCGGCGGATGAGGCGACGGATATCGTCACGAAGGGTTGCGTCCATGCTATCCCAGACCTATCTCCTGCAGCAACTGATCAATGCGCTCTCCCTGTTCCAGGCTGGTGTCCCAGTGAAAGCTCAACTCGGGCACGTAGCGCAGTATTCCCCGCAAGGCCAGCTCACGCCGGAGATAGCTGGTCGCGTGCTCCAGGGCTTTCAGCACCAGCGGTTTCTCCTCTGTCTCCCCCATGTGACTGATGAACACGTGAGCGTGGCGCAGGTCGGGACTGACCTCGACGTCGGTCACGCTGACGAAGGCCAGGCGGGGATCGTTCAGGTCTTGCGCGATCAGGCTAATTTCCTCTAACAGTAATTCAGTCACGCGGCGCTGTCGTCGGCTGGTCATGGCAGTGGTTCCTCACTCGGCTGACTTGGCTGAGAAAGCCGGAGACGTTGCGCGTCAGAGATTGGATTACTCGCTTGCACTGCTCTCCCGTCGGCTGACTTGCAGTCGTATGGACAGGCGAGCGAATCTGCTCTCCGGTGGCCCTCCGGCCAGGTATTGCACGTCTTCGATCCTTCCATCGGCTTGCAGGCGGTGCCCCAGCAGCGAGAACGTCGCTCCTGGCCTGGCCAGCACGAGTTCTCCCTTGCTTGCCAGTTCCTCTCGTGTGTCCTCGTTGTTGTAGGCGTACTGGCTCATCAGCACCTTGGCCTCGGAGCGGATATCGCTTTTGTCGAACAGCCAGACTTCCAGTGCGTTGACGAGTTCCGTGTCTTCGCCCGCGAAGGCGGCGGCCCCCACACCACACTCACCGAAGTACTCGTTCGTGTCCTTATCCTCAATGATGAAGGTGCGGTCGAACTCTGCCCCCTCGCCTGCGTAGACGGCTTCGAAATCCCACGGGAGTGGGCGTGTGGTTTCAGCCTTCGTTTGCCGCTTTGGCCAGAGGGAGGGGCGCTCTCGCCCTCTGGGCGGTGCGAACTCCTCCTCTTCCTCTAGCTCTAGCCCTGATGATGGCTCGGCTGCGACCCTCGTTTCTTCTCTCAGCCGGTCCTCTGGAAGGGAACGCCTGAGCGCGAGCAGCCATCTGGCCAACAGTATACAGGCGATCACCACCAGCCCCACGATGGCGTAGATGAAGGACTGTATGCCGTCAGTTGCTGGCTGCGTCTCGGCCGCGGGCAAGGGCAAGCCATTGGCCAGCGCATCCAGTCGCTGCGCCACGTCCAACTGGCCCTGTGCTCGCCGGTAGTCGGCCAATTCCCGAATCTCGCGGCCGGCTTCGGACAGAGGATCCCACGATGCCAACCGCTCCAGGGCGACGCTGGCGTCGCGGGTGACGGCGTAGTCGTTGGCGACCATGAGCAGGTATTCTTCCCGCGCCTCCTGCCGTAGATCAATGGGATCGCACTGAATCCAGTGCACGGGCCAGAATTGCCAGGCGATCAGCACGCCGAGGATCAGGCCGATCAGCAAGGCGACGAGCGGTGCCGCTGACCAGGGAGGGTTGTTTCGGGTTTTCCAGTCGTTCATCTTCTCCACTCCTTTCGCGATGCTTCGCTTCTTGCGATCACCGTGAGCGGCCCACTGCCGGGCCGCAGGTTGCCGGATCGAACCAACTACCAGTCGCCGTAGATGATCGGCTCCTTGGGCGACTGGGTCAACACCTCGACGCCATCTGCCGTGACCAGGACGATGTCCTCGATGCGCACGCCGCCCCAGCCGGTGATGTAGATGCCCGGTTCCACCGTGATCAGGTTGCCTGCGGCCAGCGTGTCCGGGGAGATGTAGCTCGCGCGCGGCTTTTCGTGCACTTCCAGGCCCACGCCGTGGCCCAGGCCGTGGCCGAACTGCTCGCCATAGCCAGCGTCGGCGATCACCTGGCGGGCGATGGCGTCAGCCTCAATGCCGGTCATGTCGGCCCGGATCTCCGCCTCGGCCTTCTCCTGCGCCGCCAGCACGGTGTTGTACACCTCCCAGAACCGTTCGGGCTCCGCCGGTTCGCCCAGGCAGACCGTGCGGGTGAGGTCCGAGCAGTAGCCGTCCAGCTTAGCCCCCATGTCAATGACGATGGGCTGCCCCGCTTGCAGCGGCACATCTGCCGCCCGGTAATGGGCCATCGCCCCGTTGGGGCCGCCGCCGACGATGAGGTCAAAGGAGATCTTCTCCGCCCCGTGCGTGCGCATGTAGGTTTCCATGATCCAGGCCAGCTCCTGCTCGGTCATGCCGGGGCGGATGTGTTGCAAGCCATGGGCCAAGGCCTCGTCGGCCAGGGCCACCGCCTTGCGCATCAACTCAATCTCCTCGGCATCCTTCACCGCCCGCAGCTTCTTCACCCACTCATCGGTGGCCACCCATTCGACCTCGCCAAACGGTTTCATCCAACGGTCGTACTGGGCCACGGTGACGTGGTCTGCTTCGTAGCCGATGCGTTTGCCTCCAAGGCGCTGTAATACCTCAGGCAACACGTCGTCGAATTTGGCGGTGATCTTCACCAGCTCGAAATCGGGACATTCCCGCTCCACCTGTTCCCAGTAGCGGGAGTCCGTGGCGATCAGGGCCAGGTCCTGGGAAATCAACAGCCAGGCATCGCCCGGCGAGCCTATGAAGCCCGCCAGGTAGCGCTCGTTCGTGACATCGGAGACGAGGAAAGCATCCAAATCATTCTCTGTCAGGATTTGACGTAGTTTGCTGAGTCGCATTCGTCACCTCGATTGAAGGAAAGGAGGGCGGGAAAGAAAAATATGAAGGAAGTGAGGGTAAGCGGGGTTTACCCCTCGTTTCCCTCGTTTCCCTCCTTTCCCTTGTTTTCATCTTCCCCTGCCCTTGGATGAGTGCGCAGGTACACTTTTCGCGCCTGTTCCTGGCTCACGTGCGTGTAGATCTGCGTGGTGACCAGGTTCTCGTGTCCCAGGAGTTCCTGCACCGTCCGCAGGTCGGCGCCGCCATCCAGCAGATGGGTGGCAAAGGAATGGCGCAGCACGTGCGGTGTAACCCGCCGCTCGATACCGGCCAGCTTGCGGTACTTGTGCAGGATGTTGGTCACGCTCACCGTCGAAAGCCGCCCGCCGAAGCGGTTGAGGAAGAGGGCTCGGCTGGACGTTTCCGTGGCCAGATGCGGTCTGCCCTCGGCCAGGTAGTGGGCCAGCGCGGCCCGGGCTGGCTCGCCCATCAGCGCCACTCGCTCCTTGTCCCCTTTGCCCAGCACCCGCAATTCGCTCTGGCGCAGATCCAGGTGACCGATGTCCAGGCTCGCCAATTCACCGACTCGCAGGCCCGCCCCGTAGAGCAGTTCCAGGATAGCCCTATCCCGCAACCCCTGGGGAGTGGATGTGTCCGGAGCAGTGAGCAGCGCCACCGCCTCCTGCACGTTCAGGTAGCGGGGCAATCGCTTGGGCACCTTGGGCGACGAAAGTCCCGCTACGGGATTCGTTTCCACTAGCTCCTCTCGCCGCAGGTAGCGGTAGAAGCTGCGCAGCTCGGACACGCGGCGGGCGATGCTGGCTTTGGCGAAGCCTTGTTCTGTCAGCCAGGCCAGCCAGCGGCGCAGCAGCGGCAGGTCAACAGCTTCCCAGGCCGTTACTCCCTGGCCCCGAGCGAACTCGGCGAACTCCTCGATCTCCCGCCGATAGTTTCGCACCGTGTAGGGCGAGGCGTTCTTTTCAGCCACTAGATGAGTGACAAAACGCTTGAGATGCTTCTGCATGAGCACTCGAGTCTGACGGGTCTGATGGGTCTAAAGGGTCTGAGGGAAACTCGTCCAGCCCCCTCAGTTTCCTTCTCTACGCCGCCACCAACTCTCCCTCGTCTATCTTGTCCCGTTCGAATTGTTCCTCACAGGCCATGCACTTCACCCAGTCCTTCTTGTCCTCGACGAGCAGGCCACCGCAGAGGGGGCACGGTGTGGACAAGGGCCGATTCCAGACAGAATACGCGCATTCGGGGTAGGTGATGCAGCCGTAGAAGATGCGGCCCCGGCGCGTGCGCCGCTCGACCAGGTCATTGCCGCATTCTGGACAGGCGACGCCGGTCTTCTCGTAGTAGGACCTGGTGTTGCGGCAGGCCGGGTAATGGGAACAGGCGATGAACTTGCCGTAGCGCCCGAACTTGATGATCAGCGGGTGGCCGCACTTCTCGCACAGATCGCCGGTGGGCTGGTCGCCCAGGTTCATGTGTTCCATCGTGGCGTGAGCGTGGTCAAGCTGTGCCTTGAACGGCTCATAGAACTCCCGCAATACGGGCACCCACTCTCGGTCGCCGTTGGCGATCTCATCCAGCCGGTCCTCCATCTCAGCGGTGAAGCCGTAGTCCATCACCTCTGGGAAGTACTTGGTCAACTGGTCATTGACGATGAAGGCGATCTCTGTCGGATGCAGGCGGCGGGCCTCCCGCACCACGTAGCCGCGGTTCTGAATGGTGCTGATGATCGGCGCATAGGTCGAGGGGCGGCCGATGCCGTATTCTTCCAGCGTGCGCACCAGGCTAGCTTCCGTGTAGCGGGGCGGCGGCTGCGTGAAGTGCTGCTGCGGCAGGAGCTGTAGCAGGTCCACGAACTCGCCCGCTTTCAGAGGCGGTAGCTTCTTGCCTTCTTCCTCGTCAGGAGCTGCATCTTCATCCTGGGTTTCCTGATACACCTGCAGAAAGCCAGCGAACTTCAGCGTCGAGCCGCTGGCCCGGAACAGGTAAGGCATCTCCTCCGCCAGCTTCTTCAACTCTGCCTCGGGAACCAGGATGCCGGGCTGCGGTGTCCACCGTTCAGCGTCCACCATCCCCGCGTTGACCTCCACCGAGATCGTGTTGAAGATAGCGTTGGCCATCTGGCTGGCGAGGAAACGTTTCCAGATGAGGTCATACAGCCGGAACTGATCGCGGGTCAGGTACTCTTTGACCGCCTCTGGCGTGCGGAACACTGAGGTGGGGCGGATGGCCTCGTGGGCTTCCTGGGCGGATTTGGCCTTGGTCTTGTGCACTGGTGGCTTCTTGGGCAGGAACTGCTCGCCGAACTGCTGAGTGACGAACTCCCGTGCCTCTTTCTGCGCCACCTCGGCCACGTTGGTGGAGTCGGTGCGCATGTAGGTGATGAGACCCACGTTGCCGCCTTCCGGCCCGATGGGGATGCCTTCGTACAGCGCCTGGGCGTTGGCCATGGTGCGGCGGGCGGTGAACCCCAGACGGCGGTTGGCCTCCTGCTGCAGAGAGCTGGTGATGAAGGGGGCTGGCGGCCTGCGCTGGCGGGTGCCCCGCTTCACGTTCGTCACCAGATAGTGCGATTGCTCCAGTTCCGTGACGATGGCCTGGGTGTCGGCCGCGTTCTTCAGATCCACCGTCTCGCCGCGGATGCGGTTAAGTTTGGCGATGAAGCTTTGTCGGTGCTTAGGCGGCTTCTTGCCGGGCAGGATCTGCTTGGCCAGATCGGCCTCGATGGACCAGTACTCCACGGGCACGAAGTCTTGGATCTCCCGCTCTCGCTCCACGATGAGCCGCACGGCCACCGACTGCACGCGGCCTGCGGTCAGCCGGTTGCGGATGCGTTCCCACAGCAGCGGGCTGATGGTATAGCCGACGATGCGGTCGAGGATGCGCCGCGCCTGCTGGGCGTTGACCAGTTGCATGTTGATCTCGCGGGAATGAGTGAAGGCCTCTTCGATGGCCCCTTGGGTGATCTCGTGGAAGACCACACGCCGCGCTCGTTCCGGCTCGATGTCGGCAGCGGCCATCAGGTGCCAGGCGATGGCTTCGCCTTCCCGGTCGGGGTCGGTGGCCAGGTACACCTCGGCGGCCTTCTCTACGGCAGCCTGCAGCTCCTTGACTACCTGTCGCTTCTCGTTGAGCACCCGATAGCGGGGCTTGAAGTCGTTTTCCAGATCTACCGACATACTGGAGCGCAACAGATCGCGCACGTGGCCGACGGAGGCCTTGACCTTGTACTCCTTGCCCAGAAAACGGCCCACGGTGCGTGCCTTGGCCGGCGACTCGACGATCACCACCTTGCCTTCCCGTGGCCCCTGATATCTCTTCTTGCGTTTTTTCCCGCCGCCGCGCCGCGGCTTGCGCTGGCCCGCCGTGACGGGCGGTCGCTCCAGCCCGGCGTGGGCCGGCGTCTCCCCCATGCGGAAGAGGGTCGTGCCGCATTCGCCACAGATGCCCTTGGTGGCCGCTCGCCCCGTGGCGGTGAAGACTGCCTGGGGATCGTTCATGGAGCGTTTGGTTTTGCATTTTACGCAGTAGGCTTCGATGTGTTCGTCGTTCATACTCGCTTTCTGTAAACGTCCTTTCTCAAGCGAATGCTCTTCTGGATGATCAACCGCTCTCGGCGACTGAAGAGGAAAACGTAACGGTAGCTGCCGTACTCAGTGTTCAGGCGGATACGCCAAAGATGGCGCTCACCTTTCATCTTCCTGATGTCATATCCTTCTGGGAAGGGATTGGCCCTCTGAGCTTCTCCCAGTTCCGTCACCAGGCGTTGCACCTCTGGCGGCAGCTTCTTGAGCTCGCGTTTGAACTTGGGACTGGGGACGATCTCATACATCCGCCAGCTCCAGAGCGTTGAGATCTATTCCCTGTTTCTGCATATCACTCTGAAACTCGTCATAATCCGCCAGTTCTTCCAGATACTCGAACCACTCCTCCATCTCATCGAACATGAATTGGCAATCTCCAGTGCGTAGCAAATGCATCAGCCCGAAGGTGTAGTCGCTCTGGAAGGCAACCCGTTCCGTAGATGACAGTCTGGCGAAGGCTTTGTGGGTGAGGATGGCTTGCATCAGGGCTTCGAGCTCCTGCCGCAGATCTTTTTGATCTGGCTGACCGTATACCAGTTCAGCCCCGCTTTCCACGGCCACAAACGGCATCTCTGCCAGCAATAGCGTTCTGTCCTCAACCATTTTCACTACCATTCGTATCCTCCTGCTGATCGTTCGCGTCCAGTTCTTTCACCCAAACTTCCTCCCTTCTTCTACGTCTGCTGACATCTCACTCACAAACTTCGCCACTGCCGCAGCAAAGTCTCGGATGTCATCCAGATCGTCCTGGAGTGTTCGGTAGACGATGTGGCGGTCAATATCCAGGTAATCGTGCACCAAGATGTTCCGAAACCCGCCAGCTCCTTCAAGCCGTGCAGCCAGGTCGTGAGAGATGATCTCCGCACCGGCCAGGATGTCAATCACCTCCTGATGCTTTTCTGGCTTGGGCAGGCCCAGGCCGGCGATGATCATCTGCCCGATGTCCAGCAGACACTCGATGGAAAGCTGCAAGTAACGCTCCGCCGAGCCAAAAAGCCGAAAGTCGCCAACAAAATCTAGTTCAGACAGTTCCTGAAGCTGTTTCAGGTAGCCGTCGTACTCATCCAACTTCCGCAGCCGCGCTGTGATGCCTTCCAAGTCTAGCTCTTTCACCTAAACCTCCTCGTGCCAGCCGCGCCAGCAGCGCCCGGTTGTAGATGTTTTCCAGGTGCTGAAAGTCCAGGTACTTCGATATGGCGCGCGCTTCGTAGCGGACGCGGCGCAGCTCATGGCGACAGAAGAGCACTTTGCCGTCCCGCAGGACGCGGTGCTGCAACAGCAGCGGCGCATCGTTCAGCACGACGACGTCAATCTCGTCTGTGTCGAACAGGCGGCCGAGCGCGGCCATCATCCGCAGCCGCAGGTCAAACGCGGCCTTGCGGCTCACTCCCGGCCGTAGCAACAGCGCCACATCCACGTCGCTCAACGGCCCCGTGTCGCCTCGTGCTTGCGAGCCGAAGAGATAGACCACGTCCACCGGCTCCGCGGCGAACAGTTCGGCCAATTCTGTTAGCTTGACTTTCTTGCTCGTGCTACTCACTCTTAAATCCAATACTTTTCAAATAACGAGGCGCTTCAGGCATGCTCTCTCCTATCAGCCGTTTTCGGCACTGGTGTATTCTACCCTGCCCTCGGCCAGTGCCCGTTCAAGCACCGGTCGCGCCGTCCTGGGTTCGCGTTCCTCCCTGGGCCTTCTCGCAGCAACGTAGCGCTGATACGCCCAGCGAAGCACCTCATCAAGGGACACCTCTCTGAGACTTGTCCCTATCACATCAAAACGCATCTCGGTGAGGGGCGGAATGACTTCTCTATCATTCCAGACCTCAGAGAAGAAGTGGATCTCAAAACCCCGTGGGATTTCATCTTCACGGTGGTTGTACTTAGTGAAGAAGAAGATGCCATCCCATGAATCCATCCAGCGCCCTGTGCACTCCGGCGACGATAGGTACAACGTATCCAGGTCGCGATTGTACGTCGCTCTCAGAGGCATTACCGTTATCCTGCTCTCCATATCACCTCTCCTTTTGCGCGCAGCTTCTCAACATACTCCTCCTGCAAGACTGGAGATAGCCAGGTGCGCAACCGCAATCCCCAAGGTGTCCGCTCCACCACTACCACGAACAAACTCCCCTCTGCGTCATCTTCGCTTTCCCGCAATCGTCTCACGTAGTGGTCAACAGTTATACGCTTGCCCCGCTTCCGCCGACGTATGCTGATGATCTGAGTTGGATCCGTGATCGTGGGCAATATCCAGGGGATGAACAATATCCTTTCCTCGTCGTGTACCACGTGAACATAATCACCCAGGTCAACCTCTATACGCTGACCTCGCACGTCTACGATTCCTTCGACGGCCAAGGTTTCAAAGCACTCAAAGGCCTCTCGCTCTGATGAGGCTAAAGGAACGATGGGGATTTCTTCGGGCATTTTCTTTGTCCCCTTATCACCTTGCCGTTGCCCACACCATCTTCACGTGCGTTC
>JACNHM010000115.1 GCA_014383605.1 Chloroflexota bacterium | reverse complement strand
GAGGTCCTTATCCATCGGTTGCAAGAGAACCTGGAGGCCCGCAACGCCAGGGAAGGCCGCCGCTACGAGCTGTCGTTAAGCGTGGGCCTGGCGCGCTACGATCCCGAACGTCCCTGCTCCATTGAGGAACTGCTGGCCCAGGCGGATAGAGCGATGTACGAGCGGAAACGGGGCTAGGGCTCGGTCGGAGACCTCGCCCAACAAGCGCGGGTGGCGTTCGGCAAGGTCTCCCGACCGCAGCCGCAAGGAGCTGGGGCATAGGGCTCGGTCAGAGACCTTCGCCCAACGATTTGCTTTTGGGGGGTGCCCAAGATGGAAGATGAACAAAAGACCAAGGAGCAGTTCATAAGTGAACTGGCAGGACTGCGCCAACGGGTCGCCGAATTGGAAGCGGCCGACACCGAGCGGGTCCGGACGGAGGAGCAGCTTCGGAGGTCCGAGGAGCGTTATCGCGCTCTTTACGAGTCCTCCCGTGATGGTATTGTGGCCGCGAACCTGGACGGTCTCATCACAGAATGTAACCAGCCGTACGCCGAGATGCTTGGATACAGCCGCGAGGAGCTCAAAAGGTTCAGGTGTCAAGAGATAACGCCTTCTAAGTGGTACGCTTTCAATGAAGATGTCTTCAGAGAGGTGATGGAACGCGGCTACTCCTACGAATTCGAGCAGGAGTACATCAGGAAAGATGGGACGGTATTTCCCATCTCTCTGCGTACCTGGAGGATTGATGACGAAGCCGGCAACCCGATCGGCGTATACTCCGTCGTGAGAGACATCACAGAGCGCAAGCGGGCGGAGGAGGCGCTGCGCAGAGCCCACGACGAGTTAGAAGCACGGGTTCAGGAACGGACCGCGGAGCTGGCGAAGGCCAACGAAGCGTTGCGGGCTGAAATCACCGAGCGCAATCGGGCGGAGGAGGCGCTGCGGGAGAGCGAGGAGCGCCTTCGGGGTCTGTTCGAGACGATGGCTGAGGGTGTAATCGCGATTGCCCCAGATGGTCAGATTGTCCAGGCTAACCCTGCGGCAGAGCGCATCCTGGGACTCAAGCGTACTGAAATCGAAGGTCGCAATTACGTTGCTCCAGAGTGGGAGATCCTCCGCCCTGATGAAACGTCGATGCCGGCAGAGGAGATGGCCGGCCCCCAGGCGATGAAGGAAAAGCGTTTGGTGAAGGATGTAGTGATGGGCACCAAGCGCCCGGATGGCTCCATTTCCTGGATCAACGTCAGCGCTGCACCGCTTATAAACGAGGCCGGTGAGCTTGAGGGTGTGGTCGGCACCTTCGCCGACATCACCGAGCGCAAGCAGGCGGAGGAAGTGCTGGCCCACGAGCGCGACCTGTTGCAGGCCCTCATGGACAATATTCCGGACACCATTTACTTTAAAGATGCCGCCTCCCGCTTCACGAGAATCAATAGAGCACAAGCTCAGGTATTAGGACTCAACGACCCCAAGGAGGCCATAGGCAAGACGGATTTCGACTTTTTTACGCCGGAACATGCCCGAGGTGCCTACGCCGACGAACAAGAAATTGTGAAATCAGGTCAGCCTCTGATCGACAAGGTCGAGAGAATCAGGAGGGCAGACGGACACATTCGCTGGGTTTCAGCCACCAAGGTGCCCATCATGGATCAGAAGGGGCGGGTTACTGGTATAGTCGGCATCTCCAGGGACATCACCGAGCGCAAGCGGGCGGAGGAGGAGCGGGAACGGCTGCTGGTGGCCGAACACGAACAGCGCCTTCTGGCTGAAACCTTGGCAGAGGTGGCTCTGACCCTCACCTCGCAGACCAGTCACTCAGCGGTGCTGGACGAGATCCTGCGCCAGGCACAGCGCATCGTCCCCTGCAACACAGCCAATATCGCGTTGCTGGAAGGCGACACCCTGCGTGTCGCTTGCTGGCAGGGCTACGAGGCATTTGGCGCCGAGGAAATGATTTCCGGCCTGGTACAGTCATTGGACGACCTTACATCGGATGCCGAGGTTGTTCACTCACGGAAACCGATGGTCATCCCCGATACTCACCAAGACCCGCGCTGGGCGGTGTTCGACGAGACGGCCTGGATCAGGTCGTATCTCGTGGTACCCATCTGCCTGCGCGACCGCGTCTTGGGGCTGCTCCGGCTGGATAGCGATACCCTCGGCGCATTCTCCGCCGAGGACGCTAAACGCCTGCAACCCCTGGGCAACGCGGCCGCTATCGCGCTGGAGAACGCACGCCTCTTCGAAGCCGAGCGCGAAAGGTCCACTCAACTGGGCGCTGTGGCCAAGGTGGCCGAAAGAATCGCCTCCATATTGAACCTGGACGAGCTGCTGCGCGAGACAGTCGAACTGATCACCCAGACCTTTGGCTATTACTACGCGGCCATCATGCTGCTGGATGCAGAGGCCAACGAGCTGGTTTTCAACGTGGGCGCAGGAGGCTACGCGGGCCGAACCCCCGCTGGCTTCCGACAGAAGGTGAAGGAAGGGATGATAGGGTGGGCAGCCCACCTGGGGAAGACCGTATGGGCCAACGACGTGAGCCAGGAGCCCCGCTACATCCCAGCCTATCTGTCTGAGACCAGGTCCGAACTGGACGTGCCGCTCAAGTACCACGACAGGGTGATCGGCGTTCTGGATCTCCAGAGCAAGGAGCTCAATGCTTTCACCCAGCACGACGTGATGGCCATGGAGACCCTGGCGGGTCACGTTGCTGCCGCCATCGAGAACGCCCGGCTGTACGAAGAGACCCAGCAGCGTGCCCTGGAGCAGGAGACGCTGCGGGAGGCCGCGCTGGCACTAACCACCGCCCTGGACCGGAACGAGGTAATTGACCGCATCCTGGCCCAGTTGCAGCGGGTGGCGCCCTATGACAGCGCGTCAGTCCAACTCCTTCAGGGGGATAGGCTGGTGATCATCGGCGGGCGCGGCTTCCCCAACCTGCCAGACCTGCTGGGCATCTCCTTTTCCACCGACGGCGACAACCCCAACAGCGAGGTGATCCGCACCCAATCCCCCTTCATCGTGGAGGACGCTCCGTCCATGTACGAGGCATTTCGAGAAGACCCCCACCAGCAGTCCGACATCCGCTCCTGGCTGGGAGTGCCGTTGCTGGTCGGCGAGCGGCTAGTAGGGATGATCGCCCTGGATAAGCGCGAGCCGGGGTTCTACACCCAGCAGCACGCCCGGCTGGCCGAGGCGTTTGCTGCCCAGGCAGCCATCGCCATCGAGAACGCGCGGCTCTTCGAAGAGATCGAAGAGCGGCGGCTGTACCTGGAAGGGGTGCTGGGAGCCGCCCCCGACGCCATCGTGACCCTGGATGCCCAGCATCGGATCGTGGAATGGAACCCAGGCGCAGAGAAGCTGTTCGGATACTCGCAGGAGGAAGTGGTCGGCCAGGATATTGATGACTTGATCACCAGCCCTGAAGTGCTCGAGGAGGCGGTTGAGTTTACGCAGGTAGCCATGGGCGGGATGGAAGTGCCGCCCACAGAGGCCGTCCGTTGTCGGAAAGACGGCTCGCCGGTGGATGTCCTCTTGGCCGGATCCCCGATCATGGTGGGGGATGAATTGATCGGGACAGTCGCTGTCTACACCGACATCACCGCGCGGGTGCGGATGGAGGAGACGCTGCGC
>JACNHM010000104.1 GCA_014383605.1 Chloroflexota bacterium | reverse complement strand
CAAGTACGGCCGGGCCATTGCCCACACCGTCCGCATGTACCGCCACCTGGCCGCCCAGACCGAGGATTTCGAGCTGGAGATGTCGGTGGACGAGACGGAGACGCCGACCTCGATTGAGGAGCACTTCTTCATCGCCAGCGAGCTCAAGCGGCTGGACGTGCAATGGGTGAGCCTGGCCCCGCGCTACATCGGCCGCTTTGAGAAGGGCGTGGATTACATTGGCGACCTTGCTGAATTCGAGGTCGAGTTGGCCAAGCACGCCGCCATCGCCCGCACCCTGGGGCCGTACAAACTCAGCATCCACTCTGGGTCGGACAAATTCAGCATCTATCCCATCGTTGCCCGGCACACTCGCGGGTTGGTGCATCTCAAGACAGCCGGCACCAGCTACCTGGAAGCGCTACGGGTGGTGGCCCAAGTGGAGCCGGCCTTGTTCCGGGAGATCCTGGCCTATGCTGTAGAGCGCTATCCCGAAGACCGGGCCACCTACCACGTCTCAGCGCAACTGGCTAATGTGCCGGCTCCAGATGCTCTGAGCGATGTTGACTTGCCCGGCCTACTGGAGCAGTTTGACGCGCGGCAGGTGTTGCACGTGACCTTTGGTTCGATGCTGGACCGGTTTGGCAAGGAGATACTGAGTGTGTTAGCAGTCCACGAAGAGGCCCATTACGCGGCGTTAGAGACACATTTTGAAAAGCACCTATCGCCTTTTGCAATTTGGAGATTGGAAATTGGAAGTTGGAGATTGGAAATTGGAGGTTAGAGAGCAGTCATTGATCACTGCTTACTATCCAATTTCCAACCTCTAACCTCCAGCTCTGGAAGGAGATCGCCCATGACTCAACTGATAACCAAAGCAATTGTCCCAGCCGCTGGGCTGGGCATACGACTCTTGCCGGCCACCAAGTCGCAGCCCAAAGAGATGCTGCCCGTGGGGCGCAAGCCGATACTCCAGCACGTGGTGGAGGAGTTGCAGGCTGCTGCCCTGCGCCAGATTCTCATCATCACCGGGCGCCGCAAGCGGGTTATCGAAGATCACTTCGATGCAGACCCCCAGCTCGTGACCGCGCTGAAACAGGCCGGTAATGAGGCGATGTTGGCGGACCTGGACTATATCGAGGGCAAGTCGCGCTTTTTCTACACCCGGCAGAGCACTCCCAAGGGGCTGGGTCATGCGGTTTCGCTGGGCGCCGATTTCGTGGATGGCGATGACTGCGTGGTGGCTCTGGGGGACTCCCTTATCGCCGCCGAGGAACCCGCTTCCTTGCTGAAAGCGATGATGAAGGCCCATCGTCAATTGAAAGCTGCAGCCATCGTAGCCGTGGAAAAGGTTCCTCGCGAAGACGCCTTTCGTTACGGCATCGTCAGCATCAACGGTGCTGAGCCACCCCCTGCCGAGCCGGTGGCCATGACTGGCATCGTCGAGAAGCCACCTTTGGGTACCGCTCCAACCACCCTGGCTGTGGCTGCGCGCTACGTCTTCAGCCCGGCCATCTTCGAGGCCCTCGATCGCACGTTGCCCGACGAGCGGGGGGAAATCCAACTGACCGACGCCATCAGACTGCTGATCCACAAGGGAGAGCCGGTTTACGCCTGGCTTCTCCCTCCGGGGCAGCGTCGCTACGACGTGGGCAATTTCGAGAGCTATTTCCGCGCCTTCATTGACTTTGCCCTGGCCGACGAACGCTACGGCTACCTGGTGCGAAAATACATCAAGGCCAAAGCCTATGAGCTCTGATCAGCGACGAGTGGTCTGTTCAGCGCCCGGCCGGGCCGGGATCATTGGCAACCCGACGGACATGTACGGCGGGGCGGTTCTCTCATGTTCGGTGGGGATGCGGGCTCGCGTGACAGTGACACCTGCCCCACAACTGGTGCTGGAGACCAGTGGGGAGGAGTGCCGGATCGCCAGCCGAAGTGATCTACGTCCCCAGCACGACCGCTTTGACTTGGCACGGGCCATCCTGGACTACATGCGCCTGCCGCCACTGAAATGCCGTGTCCAATACGAAAGCGAGATCCCCTTGCGCAGCGGGCTTTCAGGTTCCACCGCGCTGGTGGTGGCCTTGCTGCAAGCCTTGTTGGCCTGGCAGGGGGAGCATCCCAATCTTTACCAACTGGCCGAGCGGGCTCGCTACATCGAGTTGAACTATCTCAAAGTCGTGTGCGGCTACCAGGACGCCTACATGTGCACCTTTGGCGGCCTTAACTATATGGACTTTGGGGGCAAACAATTCTACCGCCACGCCGAGGCGGAACTCTTTGCCACCATCGAGCCGCTGGCCGATTACGTCCCACAGTTGCCCTTCGTGCTGGGCTTCACCGGCCTGCGGCATGACTCCGGTCAGGTGCACAAGCCGCTCCGCGAGCGCTGGCTGGAAGGGGAGTCGTCTGTGGTGGAGGGCTACAGGCGGATCACGGAAATCGCCCGCATGGGTAAGAAGGCACTCCTTGTGGCCAACTGGCCGCTGTTGGGCCGCTTGATGGACGAGAATCACGCCATCCAGCGCGACCTGGGTGGGTCTGGCGAGCCGAATGAGAAGCTGATCGCCGCGGCCTTGGAGGCCGGTGCGCTGGGGGCCAAGCTGGCCGGCGCAGGCCACGGTGGGACCATCATCGCCCTCTGGCCCTGGCCAGACGCCACGCGGCTGGAAGAGGCCCTGCGCGAGGCTGGGGCATCGGAGGTCTATCGCCTCCAGGTGGGGCCAGGGGTAACGATTGAGAAGGACGAAAACTAAGCCGCACGCAACACGCAGCACGCAGTACGTCAGGAGGCAACATGGACAAGCAATATCTGGAGAATCTATTTGGATTGGTGGACAAAGTAGCCGTCGTCACCGGCGGCGGTGGAGTGCTGTGCGGGACGATGAGCCGGGCGCTGGGCCGCGTCGGCGTCAAGGTGGCCGTGTTGGATCTGTTTGAAGAGGCGGCGCAGAAAGTGGCCGATGACATCGTGGCCGCCGGCGGCGAGGCGGTGGCCGTGCGGTGCGATGTGTTGGATAAGGCCAGCCTGGAGGCCGCTCGCGACGCTGTTCTGGCACGGTTCGGCCAGGTGGACATCCTGATCAACGGCGCGGGGGGCAACAAGAAGCAGGCCACCACCTCGCCCGAGTTGTCCTTCTTCGACCTGCCCGCCGACGCGGTGCAGTGGGTGTTCAACCTCAATTTCATTGGCACGCTGTTGCCTTGCCAGGTGTTCGGCAGGGCCATGGCTGACCAGGGGGAGGGGATTATCCTCAACGTCTCGTCAATGAACGCCTTCCGCCCACTGACCCGCATCCCGGCCTACTCCGCAGCCAAGGCTGCCGTGAGCAACTTCACCCAATGGCTGGCGGTGCATATATCGCAGGAGCACTCGCCCAAGATTCGGGTCAACGCCATCGCCCCCGGCTTCTTTCTCACTAAGCAGAACCGCTTCCTGCTGCTTGATGAGGAAAGCGGCGGGTTGACCCCTCGCGGCCGGACGATCATTGACCACACCCCGATGGCCCGCTTTGGTGATCCAGAGGACCTGATCGGCACGGTGCTGTGGCTGCTCTCACCCGGCGCAGCCTTTGTTCACGGGGTGGTGCTGCCGGTGGATGGTGGGTTTTCGGCGTTCAGTGGGGTATGAGGGAAATCAGCACAT
>JACNHM010000395.1 GCA_014383605.1 Chloroflexota bacterium | reverse complement strand
CTGGAGGCGGCGCATCCGGAGCTGATCACGCCCGATTCGCCCACGCAGCGGGTGGGAGCGGAGCCGCTGGAGGCCTTCACCAAGGTGAGGCATCCCGTGCCCATGCTCAGCCTGGCCAACGCCTTCGACGAGGCGGAGCTGCGCGCCTGGCGGGAGCGCTTCCTGCGGCTGCTGCCGGAAGAGACCGCACTGGCCTACGTGGTGGAGCCCAAGATTGACGGCCTGGCCATCGCGCTGACCTACGAGGGCGGCCGCTTCGTGCGCGGGGCCACACGGGGTAACGGCCTGGTGGGCGAGGACGTGACCAGCAACCTGCGCACGGTCAAGACGCTGCCGCTGCGCATCCCCGCAAGCTCTGACGGCCCGCCGGCCCCGCCGCGCATCGAGGTGCGCGGCGAGGTGTACATGCCCTTGGAGGATTTCGAGGAACTGAACCGCCGCCAGGCGGAAGCAGGCGAGAAGCTCTTCGCCAACCCTCGCAACGCCGCTGCCGGCTCGCTGCGCCAGCTTGATCCCCGCATCACCGCCACCCGGCCGCTCAGCCTCTTCGCCTATCAAATCGGCATCATGGAGGGCGGGGAGGTGGCCAGCCAGTGGGAGAGTCTGCACCTGCTGCGCTCGCTGGGCTTCCCCGTCAACCGGGACATCGCTCGCTTCAGCGACTTCGAGGCGGTGGTGGCCTACTGCCACGAGTGGATGGAGAAGCGGGATAACCTGTCCTACGAGGCGGACGGCGTGGTGGTCAAGATTGACGATCTGACCACCCAGGCGCGGCTGGGGTTCGTGGGACGGGAGCCGCGCTGGGCGATGGCCTACAAGTTCCCGGCCCGCGAGGCGACGACCCGCCTGCTGGAGGTGCAGATCAACGTCGGCCGCGTGGGCACGCTCAACCCGGTGGCCATCCTGGAGCCGGTGGAGGTGGGCGGCGTGACCATCCAGCACGCCGGTTTACATAACTTCGAGGACATCGCCCGCAAGGACATCCGCGTCGGCGACGTGGTGCGCATCAAGCGGGCGGGCGACGTCATCCCGCACGTCATCGGCCCGGTGGAGGATTTGCGCACGGGGGAGGAGCGGGTCATCGAGCCGCCGGAGCGCTGTCCTTCGTGTAGTGAATCAGTGGTCAGGCCGGAGGGGGAGGTGGCCGTCTATTGCCTCAACCCCGCCTGTCCGGCGCAGCGGGTGGAGCGCATCACGCACTTCGTCTACGCCATGGACGTGGAGGGCATGGGAGCCCGCACGGTGCAGCTCTTCGTGGACAAAGGGCTGCTGCGCGACGCCGCCGACCTGTACAGTCTGCGGCGGGAGGACATTCTGGCCCTGGAAGGGTTCGCCGAGAAGAGCGCCGACAACCTGCTGGCGGCCATCGAGGCGACGAAGGAGCGTCCGCTGCAACGCTTGCTGGCAGCGCTGGGCATCCGCGGCGTCGGCTGGACGGTGGCCGGCGCGCTGGCCACGCACTTCGGCTCGCTGGATCGGCTGATGGTGGCTTCGGAGGAGGAACTGCAGGAGATCGAAGGGATGGGGCCGCACACGGCGTCCAGCATCGTGGCCTGGTTCGGACGGGAGCGCAACCGCCATCTCATCGGACGGCTGCGGGCGGCTGGCCTTCGCATAGTCGAAAGGGTGGTGGAGACAGGACAGCCGCTGCCGCTGGCCGGGCTGACCTTCGTCATCACGGGGACGCTGCCCAGCATGAGCCGTGAGCGGGCCAAAGCGCTCATCGAGGAGCACGGCGGCAAGGTCAGCGGCTCGGTGAGCAGCAAGACCAGCTACGTGCTGGTGGGCGACAAGCCGGGCGGGACGAAGACCAACGCGGCACAGAAGCTGGGTGTGCCGACGATTGATGAGCGGGAGTTGTTGCTGATGGTTGAGGGAAAGGGGAACGCCGGAAATGGGGGAAAGTAGGGAAGAGCGGGGACTGCGGGATCTGGGGGATGGCTTGATTCTGCGACGGGCGACGGCGGCAGACGCCGAGCGGATCGTCGCCTTCAACGGAGACATCCATCGTGATCCTGGCGTGGAAGTGCCTAACGAAGGGGTCATCGCCCTGGCGCGGGACCTGGCGCTGCGTGCGCATCCCACGTCTGACGTGAGCGACTTCACGCTGGTGGAGGACACCCACACCGGAGCCATCGTCTCCTCGCTCAATCTGGTCTCGCAGACCTGGTCCTATGGCGGCATCAAGTTCGGCGTCGGGAGGCCGGAGATGGTGGGCACGCATCCGGACTACCGGCGGCGGGGGCTGGTGCGCGCCCAGTTCGAGGTGATCCACGAGTGGAGCGCCCAGCGGGGTCACAAGCTGCAGGCCATCACCGGCGTCCCCTGGTTCTACCGCCAGTTCGGTTACGAGATGGCCGTGGAGTTGGGCGGCGGCCGCGTCGGCTACGGGCCGCAGGTGCCGAAGCTGGACGAGGGCGAGGAGGAGCCCTATGGCGTGCGCCCGGCGACGGAGGGCGATCTGCCGTTCATCGCCGAGGTGTACGAGCAGGCGAAGGAGCGCTATCTGCTGTCTTGTGTTCGCGACGAGGCGCTGTGGCGTTACGAACTGAGCGGTCGCAGCGAGAAGAACGAGGATCGGCAGGAGCTTCGCATAGTAGAATCAGCTACTGGTGAGCCCGTCGGCTTCCTGGCTCATCCGGCAACGCTGCAACGTACGGGCATGATGCAGGCCTCGGTCTACGAGTTGAAGCCGGGGATCTCCTGGCTGGCGGTGACGCCCAGTGTGGTGCGGTATCTGTGGGCCACGGGCGAAGAGTACGCAGAGCGGGACGAGAGGCAGGAGCTGACCGCCTTCGCCTTCTGGCTGGGCACGGAGCATCCGGTCTACCAGGTGATCCACAGCCGGCTGCCGCGCACGCGCAAACCTTATACCTGGTACCTGCGGGTGCCCGATCTGCCCGACTTCCTGCGACACATCGCCCCGGTCCTGGAGCAGCGGCTGGCCGCGTCGGTGCTCGTGGGACACAGCGGCGAGCTGAAGCTCAGCTTCTACCGCCAGGGGCTGCGGCTGCTGTTCGAGCAGGGGCGTCTGACCGGCGTCGAGCCCTGGCAGCCGTCGCACGCTAACGATGGGGATGGCGTCTTCCCCGATCTTACCTTCCTGCAGTTGCTGTTCGGCTACCGCACGCTGGAGGAGTTGGACTACGCCTTCACCGACTGTTGGGCGGCGAACGACGCGGCGCGGGCCTTGCTGAAGGCGTTGTTCCCCAGGCAGGCGTCGCAGGTGTGGCCGGTAGTCTGACGGGTCTGATGGGGGGAAGGGAAAAGAGGGGGACGAGGGAAGAGAGGGAAATGGGGGAGAGGTCTGAAGCGATGGTAGACTGCGTGTATCGGCCTGAACTCATCCACCCCACGGTCTTTGTCGCCCCCGGCGCGGTGATCGTGGGGGAGGTGACCAGGCGAGCGTTCCAGCGTCTGGTACGGGGCGGTGCTGCGGGGGGCGATCTGTCGGCCATCGTCATCGGCCGGGAGACGAACGTGCAGGACGGCTGTATCATCCACGTGGAGGGGACGCATCCCTGCCGCGTGGGCGACCGGGTGACGCTGGGGCACGGAGCCATCCTGCACGGCTGCACGGTGGAGGACGACGTGCTCATCGGCATCCGGGCCACCGTGCTCGACGGGGCG
>JACNHM010000105.1 GCA_014383605.1 Chloroflexota bacterium | reverse complement strand
CGCTGTTCGGCACGCTGCACGAGTCCGGCCACGCGATGTACGAGCAGGGCGTTCGTGTGGACTTGGAGGGCACACCATTGGCCGGAGGGACATCGGCGGGCGTCCACGAGAGCCAATCTCGTTTGTGGGAGAACCTCGTCGGACGCAGCCGGGGCTTTTGGACGTTTTTCTATCCCAAACTCCAGGCGGTCTTTCCCGACCAACTGGGGTCGGTGTCATTGGAAACGTTCTACCGCGCGATCAACAAAGTCCAGCGCTCGCTGATCCGCACCGAAGCCGACGAAGTGACTTACAACCTGCACGTCATGCTGCGCTTCGACTTTGAGTTGGATCTGCTGGAAGGTCGCCTGGCGGTGCGCGACTTGCCCGAGGCGTGGCGCGAGCGTTTCAAGACCGACCTGGGCATCGTTCCACTGGACGACCGCGACGGCGTGCTGCAGGACGTGCACTGGTACGCCGGCATCATCGGCGGCGCCTTCCAGGGCTATACCCTGGGCAATATCCTGAACGCCCAAATCTTCGAGGCCGCTCTGTCAGCTCATCCTGAGATCCCAACAGAAATCGAAGAGGGCGAATTCGGCGCGCTGCACAGTTGGCTGAAAGATACCATCTATCAACACGGAAGCAAGTACACTGCCACCGAGCTCGTCCAGCGCGTCACCGGCGGGCCGATGAGTATTGGGCCATATATTCGCTATCTGAGGGGAAAGTACGGGGAGCTTTACAGGTTGTAGGGACTGCGAGGAAGTGACTGCGTGATGCGTATTGCGTATTGCGTGGTCCGTTGGCCGGGGCTTGGCGATCAGGGGGTGCGCGTTTGGGCGATGAGGCGCACGATTTGGACGAAGGTTGCTGCGTCCCGGCCGCGTCGTGTCGCGCCCAGGCCGTCTACGTCGGGGCAGGCGGAACAGGACTTCGGCGAGCTCAGTCGAGCCGTCGGCGGTCGGCGCGATGTTTTGTCCCCCTAATTGGACGCGACTGTCACGCAGCGCCTGCGCCACGGGCCACAGTGCGGTGTACGACGGACAAATCACCACGTCTACTATATCGAGCAGATCCCCTGCTATCGCCTCGAAGTCACGGACGAAGGCCAGGCTTTCGGCCACCGTCATCGCCATCTTCCAGTTCGAAAGCGCCAGCGGTCTACGCATCATCATCCCCTCAATACCCCGCCTGCAAGTCAACCCGATTTGGCATCTCATCCCCTCTCGCCGCCGCATTGAGCAACGCAGCCAGATGCCTCACGCGCAGCGTCTCCGTCCCATCAGCTCCCCCAGCCCGATGCGGACTCATCACCACGTTGTCCAGTTCGTAGAAGGGATAGACTGAAGGCGGCGTGTGGGATCGAGCGGCTTCGTCAGTTGGATAGTTGTACCAAACGTCCAATCCGGCAGAGTGCAGGGTTCCCTCGCGCAAGGCATGGTACAGGGCCGCTTCATCCACAATCGGACCGCGGCCCACGTTGACCAGGATAGCGCCTGAGGGCAGCAGAGCCAACTCCCCCTCGCCGATCATCCCCGTCGTTTTGGGAGTTTGGGGCAGGCAGATGATGAGCACGTTGGCCAAAGGCAGCAGGCTATACAGGGCGTCGGGCGGATAGATTGCATCTGGGGACGGCGCGGCGACGTGGCGTCGGATAGCCATCACCTCCATACCCAACGCCCGGCACAAATGAGCCGCCCGCTGGCCGATAGCGCCGTAGCCCAGGATCAGCGCCGTCCTGCCCTCCAGCAGGATGGTTGGATTAGGCCGGTGGTAGCGAGGGGTCCAGTCGTGGGCGCGCAACGCCCGGTCCGCGGGGACGACGAGCTTGGCGGCGGCCAACATCAGGGCGACGGCCATCTCGGCAACGGGCGCGGCGTTGTGGTGAAGGTTGTGAACAGATATGTGGGGAAAGTCGCGCATCAGGTCGCGCGTCGTCTCAGGCAGGCCCGCCCAGGGGATGATGAGAGCGTGCAGGTTGGGACTGGCGGTCAGGTGCTCGCGCTGGGGACGGCCGGCCACCAGGATGTGATAGTCAGCCGGCGCGGGCAAATCGGGGCCAAAGGTGAGATGCACCTCAGCGTCCAGATGAGCGCGCAGATGGGCCAGCGCTGCGGCGTCAGGCTGGCGGAGCAGGTGTACGGAAAGCTTCATTCAGTCATCGAACAAGAAAACCTCTTCGTCCCCACTCACTGGAAAAATGAAGTGAAAACCGTCAGGCCCCAGTTTGCGCCTCAGCTTGGCCATGATGCGGTCCACGTCGTCGTAAGGGCCAGCAAAGAAGAAGGGCTTGCCATCTTTGCCGCCCAGCGGGATGGGCGCGTCGCAGGCATCGGGGTCGGCATCTCCCAACACGAGCATGGCGTCGCGGTAGTCGGGGTCAGGCTTGAAGCCCAGTTCTTGGGCATAGGCAATCGCCTCGCGGACGATCTTGGCTACCAGGTTGACGTCGGCCTTGATCATGTCTTGACGGGACATCATCCCATTACGTAGCTCCTCGTACTCCTGCCTGCTATCGAACAGCCTGCCAAAGGCACTCTTAACCCCCAGGCAGCCCAGGTCTACCAGGAACGTGCCAGTGGCGATCTGTCCTGCGGGCGAGCGGCGGGCCACCAGGATTTGCGTGATAGCGCGCTCTTCCTGCCACTCCTCGGTCAAAAGGCACTCGTGCAGGGGCCAACCGCCGGATGCGCGAAGCAGGCCACGCAGGCTCAGAGCCCGCCATCTCGAGGGGGTGCGCTTCTTCTTGCGCTGACGCGCCTTTTGCCGCCGTTTGGACGATGGCTTGGCCATTCGTGTCCTCCTAATTCTCAAAACGGAATATCAGAAGCAGCGAAGGCCCCGTGGGTCACCGCCTCCAGCCAGCCCTGGATCCACAGCCGGGCGCCGGGCGGGACCAGCCGAGCCAGGGTGAAGATGAAGTCCCGATGCTGGCGGAAACGGGCTAACTCGGCCTGATCGTCCGGATGGATCTCGGTCTCCATAGCCAGACAGATCACCGCCGCGTTCTTTTCCGGATCACTCAACCAGTCCAGGGCCACGTTCTGGTAAGGCCAGGCTTCGATCTGGGCCATCAACGCCTGGACGTCCACGCCCTGTTGATGCAGGCCAGCCACCAGGGAAGTGGCCTCAGTTCGGGCAAGACGGCGATAGCCGGCGCCAAAGCGGTCGCCGGGTACTGGCACGTCGCAGCACCCGGCCAGCTTCTGGGCCACCTTGTGCAGTTCGGGATCGAGCCACGGCCGCTGCAGCACCTCCAGGAAGGTCTCTGGGTCTACTTGTTTGCTGTCCACGGGAGGCGGGGCGTAGGGCGGGGCTGGCCCGGTCTGGCGTTCCTCGTCTCGCTGAGCTTTCCATTCCTCGTGGCGGGCGAACTCCTTGTCCCAGCGCTCCTCGCTCCCCTCTGGGTCATAGACATCAAGGAGGCAGGAGTCGGGGCAGTAGGTCCAGTGCCAGCCGTGCTCGTGGTCATCTTCAGCCGACTCGATCTGTTCCCGCATCGCCTGGCAAATGGGGCAGTCGTCGTCGGCTACGCACTCGTTCGCGTATTCCTTCGGAATCGGGTTGGACTCCTCCAACTGCTCGCGCCAGATGACCTCCCGCGGGGCGGAGCCGTAGAGCTCGTCCTGCGGCGTGAAGAACCAGCTCCGGATCA
>JACNHM010000106.1 GCA_014383605.1 Chloroflexota bacterium | reverse complement strand
TTTACGCATCACGCGGCTCCGTCGGCTGGGAGCCGCCTCTGCACACTCCTCGGACGCCCCCTCAGTGCCACTCGTTGGTGGGGAACAGGATCACCTCCCGCACCAGGATGCCCGCCGGCTGCCGGGCCACGGCCAGGACCATCTCCGCCACCCGCGCCGGGTCCATGATCCGCGAGCGGTCGCCGCCGTAGGTCTGCACGTCCCAGAAGGGCGTGTCCATGCCGCCCGGATAGATGCCGCACACCCGCACGCCCTTCTCCTTCAACTCCACGGCCAGGGCGTCGGTGAAGCCCCGCACGCCGTGTTTGGAGGCGCAGTAGATGGCCTCGTTGGGCAGGCCGTGGATGCCGGCCACCGACGAGATGTTGATGACCAGCCCCTGGCCCCGCGCCAGCATGTGGGGCAGCACGGCGTGGGTGCAGAAGATGGTGCCCATGAGGTTGGTGTGGATCATGGCCCGCCAGTCGGCGGAGTTCTGCTCCACGAAGGGGCCGTACACGGCCACGCCGGCGTTGTTGATCAGGACGTCCACCTGTCCGAACTCCGCCAGCGCCTGCGCCACCATGGCCCGCACCTGATCCTCCTGCGCCACGTCGGCGACGATGGGCCGGGCGCGGCGGCCCAGCGTTCCGATCTCCGCAGCCAGCTCCTCGATCTGCGCCGCCGTGCGGGCGGCGACCACGACGTCGGCGCCGGAGCGGGCGAAGGTCAGAGCGATCTCGCGGCCCAGCCCCCGCCCCGCGCCGGTGACCAGGACGACTCCACCGGTCAAAGGGGTATCGTTCGTATCGGACATGGTCAGCTTCTCCTGGATGATTGCTGGCTCCCGCCGGACGGTCAGCGGCGATCGCTGGGCTCGGCGGTCAGTTTGTAGTGAGCGTGGGCCAGCTTGGCCATGATGGGCAGGCCGTAGGGGCAGCGGGGCTCGCATTCGCCGCACTGCGTGCAGGCGTCGGCCTGAATGTCCAGCGCCGCGTAGGCCGCCCGCGCCCGCCCCTCGTTCATGAACCAGAAGCGCAGCGTCTGCCGCAGCCAGTAGTCGCCTGGGTCACGCACCACGCCGTCCCACATCTGCCGGTCGTACCACCCCTCCGTGGTGAAAACGCGGGGGATGTCCAGGCCTTCGGGGCAGGGCAAACAGTCGCCGCACAGCCGGCAGACGGTGTTGCCCAGCTCCGGCGCCTGCAGAAGCTGCTCCCGCTCCGCATCGCTCAGCGGCGTGAAGGATTCGGCCCAGGCCAGGTCTTTCTCCAGCAGCTCCATCGTGTTCATTCCCGCCACCATGACGTGGATGGGCAGGCTCCAGGCGTAGCGGAAGGCCACCTCGGCCGAGCGCCAGAGGAAACCGTCGGCAATGGCCTTCATGCCGGCGATGCCCACGCCGCGCTCCAGGGCCAGCGGCAGCAGTTCCTCTTCGATCAGCGGGAAGTTGAAGCGATCGAAGTAGTTGAAGTTGGCCATGATCATGTCGAAGGGATAGGCCTCCAGTGCTTGGATCATGAGCTGGGGATGGCCGTGGTTGGAGATGCCGATGAAGTGCACCTGCCCGGCCTGGCGGGCTGCTTCGGCGGCGCGCAGCGCGCCGTCGGGGGCCAGGATGCGCTCCAGCTCGTCCATGGTCTGCACGTGGTGCATGAACAGCACGTCCACGTGATCCGTCTGGAGATGGCGCAGGCTCTGGGCGAAGATGGCCGCCGCCTCGTCCCGCTCCCGCGCGTGGCATTTGGTGGCCAGGATGCACTCATCCCGCCGCTCGGCCATGACCGCGCCGACCTTGCGCTCCGATTCGCCGCCGCCGTACTGGGCGGCCGTCTCGATGTAGTTGCCGCCGGCGTCCAGGTAGCGGTGCAGCAAGGCCTGCGCGTCGGCGAAGCTGATTTCCACGAGATGAAATCCGCCGATGCCCAGGATGGACGTTTGCAGGCCGGTGCGGCCCAGGGTTCGATACTGCACGGTTGCCTCCTTGGTAAAGGGTAAAGTTGCTCTGAATAGACGCTCCCGTCGGGCCTCCTGACCCGGCGGCTGGCCGGTCGGAAGACCGGCCAGGAACTGCGATGGTCGGTTGCCTCAGCCCACTGCTTGATGCCTCCTGGCCCGGCGGCTGGCCGGTCGGGAGACCGGCCGGGAACTTCAATGGTCGGTTGCCTCAGCCCGCTGCTTGATGCCCAGGAGCGTACTCCGTTCCGTCACCAAGCTACCTGCTCGATCGCACGCTCCAGTGCGTGCAGCAGCTCTCCCTGCCCTCCCGCCAGTTCGGGCACCCGGTCGGGAAACCGCACCCAGAAAAACTCGAGCTCAATGGGCCCGGGGCTCCCATCGGATGGATGGTGTTCGTAGTGCCGCCATCTGGCCGGCGCCGCGCCGCGCAACGTCAGGTGGAAGACGTGACGGCGTTGGATTGCGGCGCCGCCCGGCGCGGACAGAGCGTATTCCTGCACGCCCAGACAAGTCTGTATCTGCAGGCCGTCCAGGCCCGTCTCCTCTCGTGCCTCGCGCAACACAGCCACGGCGGGAGACTCGCCTGCCTCTACCGTTCCCCCGGGCACCTGGATGCCGGCCTCAGGATGCTGGGAATGGCTGAAGACCAGCAGCCTGTCCTCCTCGGTGATGTGGGCGATGACTTTTTCGGCCGCCATCGGCGATACGGCCGGCGCCTTGGCGCTCATCTGTTCAGATTCGCCAGCACATTCCAGAGGGCCCACAGGCCAAATCCGGTGATGACCACGCCCGATAGCCTGTTCACCCACAGCAGTCCGCGGGCGTTGAATCTGGTGCGGAACAGGCCGACGCCGACGCTCAGCAGGAGCCACCACAGGGCCGAGCCGGTGAATACACCCAAGACCAACACACCCGCCGAGACGTAGTCGCCGCCAGAACTGGCTACCCCCAACCCGGCAAAGACCGCCGCAAAGGAGAGAATGGTCATCGGATTGGTCAAGGTGAGCAGAAACGTTGAAGCATAAGCGCCCAGGAGGCCTTTTCCTGTGGCTGAAGCCGCCTGTTCCGCCGGTTTGCTCAACAGGGTTTTGAGCCCCAGATAGCAGAGAAACACGCCGCCAACAAGGCGAATCCACGTCTGTTGGCTGACCAGGAAGCCGGAGACGAACGCCAGCCCGAATGCGGCGATGCAGCCGTAGAGGGCATCAGCCGTGGCTGCCCCCAGGCCGGAGACGAGGCCGGCGGCCCACCCTGCGGCCAGCGTGCGGTGTATGCAGAGCACACCGATCGGCCCGACGGGAGCGGCAATGGAAAAGCCCATGATCAGGCCGCGCAAAAAGAAACTGACACCCATCTCATCACTCCCAGCCCATCTCCCGGCCGCCGGAATCTGCTGATCACTTACGGACCGTGGCCCAAAATCGGTCGCCCACACACGCACGGCCTGAAGGGATCCCCTCAGGCCGTGTTTTGGGATTTTGGCAAGCCCAGTTGCATACGCTGGCTGGATAGCGGGGTAGGAGATGCCGCGGCCGGCTGAGCAACCTCACTTCCGTTTGTACCATTGAATGTATTCGAGCACATTGTGGTCCGGATCGGCGAAGTATACCCACGTCTCCTCGCCTTCTATCACCAGGGGGCCGCGAATGATCGGCACGCCCCTTTCCCTCAGGCGGGCTACCGCTTGCTCCATATCATCCGT
>JACNHM010000126.1 GCA_014383605.1 Chloroflexota bacterium | reverse complement strand
CCGTCCGCAGCCATATCAACCGCATCTATGGCAAGGCCGACCTGCGTAGGCGTAGTCAGGCGGTGCGCTACGCCATAGAACAGGGGTTGGTGAGTGCCCCACCTGAGCAGTGACACGCCTTCACAGAAAAGCCGCCTGCGTCAACTGCACGGTGGCTTTCTGCGTGAAGGAATGCGCGCTATTGACGAAACTGGGATGGCATGGTATACTAGAAGTGACAAGCGAAAAGAAAGGCCCCGACTGGTTGGATGACAACCATCGAGGCACGGCCAAGCTGCGGCGATAGCCTGGCAAGCGGTGCTGATCCCGATCTGGAAGCGTGAGCCGAAGAAGTACTGGGAGCGGCTGCAGCAAGGCGACTACGACTGGAGCCACATCGCCATGCGCTACTGGCCGGAGCGAGTGCGGGAGAAATGCAAGACGAATAAGTCGTTCGCCATCGCGCACGGGCACGAGGAGTGGTACGAGGAGGACAGATGAATCAAGAAGAACTGCGTACGTTGATCGCAACGGAGGAGACGCTGACGGTGGAGTTCAAGAGCGATCAGGGGCCGCTGTCCGATGCCGACTTGATAGAAACCATTGTCTGCATGGCCAATGGACAGGGTGGCACGCTGCTGGTGGGCGTGGAGGATGATGGAACAGTGACCGGCCTCCACGCCAAACACCGAACCCATCCAGCCGCACTGGCTGCCTTTGTCGCCAGCCGCACCGTGCCACCTGTGAGCGTCGAGGCGGAGTTTGTGGACCTGTCCGAGGGCACGGTGGCGGTGCTGGTGGTGCCTGCAAGTCGCCAGCCCATCTCCACCAGCGACGGGCGGCTGCTCGTCCGCTACTGGGACTCACGAGGGCAGCCTGGCTGCCGGCCACTCTATGCCTATGAGCTGACCAGTTGGCTGGCAGAACGTGGGCAGGCTGACGCCACAGCGCTGATCGTTCCCGATGCGAGTTGGGACGACCTGGACCCACTGGAGTTTGCGCGGCTGCGCCGGATGGTAGAGGAGAACCCAGGCGACAGAGCACTGCTCGCGCTATCGGACCGGGAGATCGCCAGTGCCCTGGGCCTGACCCGCTCCGAAGGTGACCGTCCACAGCCGACCCTGGCCGGCTTGCTGTTGGTAGGCAAAGAGTCTGCTCTGAAGGACTATGTCCCTGCGCACGAGGTCGCCTTCCAGGTACTGCACGGCACCGACGTGGCCGTGAACGAGTTCCGCCGCTGGCCACTATTGCGCATCCACGAATGGTTGGTGGAGGCAATCGGCGTGCGCAACGAGGAGCAGGAGTTGATGATAGGCGGCATGCGCATCGGCGTGCCGCTCTACGACCGGGCGGGCGTGCGCGAGGCCGTCAACAATGCCCTCATCCACCGCGACTATAGCCGGCTAGGCGCCGTCCACGTGCAACTGCGCGACGACGCCGCTTCGCTTACAGTGCGGGTGAGCAACCCAGGCGGCTTTGTGGAGGGGGTCAGGCCGGACAACCTGCTGGTCACCGAGCCGCGCCCGCGCAACCCGCGCCTGGCCGACGCCTTCAAGCGGGCGGGCCTGGTAGAGCGCACCGGACGGGGCGTGGAGACCATCTACCGGGGGCAGTTGCGCAACGGCCGGCGGCCACCGGATTATACGCTGAGCACCGTTGCCAGCGTGAGCGTCATCCTGCCCAGCGGTCCGGCCGACTTGGACTTTGTGTTGCTGGCAGTGCAGGCGGGCCGACGGCTAGGGCGGGCCTTGGAGGTAGACGAACTGCTAGCCCTGTGGCAGGCCTGGCGCGAAGACACGACAACCGCCCAGGTTCTGGCGCCTGCCCTGCAACGCAGTGCGGCCCACGCCGCCGGCGTACTGGTGGGACTGGCGCAAGCCGGGCTGCTGCAAGAGACCCAGGATCTCCACCGCTTGGCCCCGGAACTATACCGCGAGGCCGGTCTCGAACCCACACTGGCCTCTCCCGAGGACACCATCCTGGCCCACGTGCAGGCGCACGGACGCATCACTCGACGCGAGGCGATGGCACTGTGTCAGGTTAGTGAACGCCAGGCCACCTATTTGTTGCGAAAACTCACTGACCGGGGAGAGCTGAGACGGCAGGGGAGTGGACGCGGAACCGTATACACTCAACATGAAACGAGCGAAACAGACAAATAAACAAACACTGTCCGATTCTTTGTCCGTTTTTAGAGTCAGGAGATAGCCAAGTGGCCCAAGTGGAGCTTACTGGCTCGTCACCGACACGCCGAACAGGAAGGATGAATAAACCATGCGCGCGCGCATTTCTGTGCGCATTTGAGAAATGCACTGATGCCTTCTGATCATGCCTTTCTGCGCCAACGGCTCGCTCTGGTCGAGCATGGGTTGGCGAGTCCAGATAAGGAGTTTGTCTACGTCGGCAAGGGTCGAGCCTGTTATCGGACGGAGCCTTCGAGCAAACGAGATGTCAGGCGCGAACGAGAGGCGCGTCTGTTGCGCAAGCTGCTGGCGCAAACCCGCGAAGACCAGGTATTGACGACGCTTCAAGCATGGCGTCGCCAGTTGGGGGAGTTCCTGGCGGAGCATCGCCAGCGTTACAGAGATATGCAGGAGGCGTACGATGCCTGGTGGCGGCTTCCACCGTATCAGCGAGAAAGCGTGCCGCAACCTCCAAGGCCGCCTTCGGCTCGGTACATTGATCAAGATGGTGCGCCATGGATCATTGACGACCGCTTTCCGATGCTACTCGACGACCTCATCGAGCGATTGCAGAAATGGCTTGATGAGGCATAGAAGACGCCTGCGGCCTAGCAGTGTGGTCTCAACATTAGACGTGGCGAGAGCTAGGAGAAGTCAACCAGCCCGCTCGACGATGGCCTGACAGAACTCTCGCAGGGTGAGCTGTTGCTCACTTGGAAGGAACATGGCGACTGCTGGCCCGGTCAGGAACGAGAATCCTTCGTGGGCTACTACGGCTCGTGGCAGACCACGCTGCCTGGTTGGTAGCGTCGCATAAGGCTCCCAAAAAGTCAAGAACAGCGAAGTGAAACCTGAGTATCAACATGGCAGCGACGATTATGTGCTAAGGGGGCATCAGCGAGATAGGCGGTGGCAAGATTCTGGTTTGGGCCAGTCCACAGGACTGGCTTTTCTGTGTTGTACTTGAATGTGCTCTTCTACCATCATCCAGGGCTCTCCTCGTAGACCTGTAGTAACTCACTAATGACGGTCTTCACGATCGTTTCACGCTCTTGTCGTGCACTTGTGGTAACTCGCTAATGACTGGTCTCACGATGGTTTCACGCTCTCTTCGTAGACTTGTCGTAACTCGCCAATGACTGGTCTCACGATGGTTTCACACTTCCCTCTCGCACTTGTGGTAACTCGCTAATGGCTGGTCTCAGAATCGTCTTGGACTCTGTTCGTGGACTTCTGGTAACTCGCTAATGACGGTCCTCACAAGCGTTTCACGCTCTCCTCTCGGGCTTATGGTAACGCGCTAATGACGGTTCTCACGATCGTTTCAGGCTCTCCTCTCGGGCTTGTGGTAACGCGCTAATGACGGTCCTCACAAGCGTTTCACATTCTCTTTTCGGACCTGTAGTAACTCGCTAATGACTGGTCTCACGATCGTTTCACACTCTCCTCGAACCGTGTTAAGAACTCCTGCTCGGCCT
>JACNHM010000107.1 GCA_014383605.1 Chloroflexota bacterium | reverse complement strand
TCTGGACGACCAGGGCAACCTCATCGTGCACATCGCCGGTGGCGAGGTCATCCAGCGCGCCCCCGTCATCTATCAGGAGGTGGGTGGTGCCAGGCAGGAGATCTCCGGAGGCTACGCGCTCCAGGGCGAGGGTCGGGTTGGCTTTCAGGTGGCCGCCTATGATGCCAGCAGGCCACTGGTCATTGATCCGGTGTTGGAATACTCCAGCTACCTGGGCGGCAGCGATCGTGACCAAGGCCACGGCATCGCTGTGGACGGCGCCGGCAACGCCTACGTCACGGGCGAGACCCACTCGGACAACTTCCCCACGACCGCGGGTAGCTTCCAGCCCACCGCGGGCGGAAGCATAGACGCTTTCGTGACGAAGTTTAGCGCTGACGGCTCCACCCTGGTCTACTCCACTTACCTCGGCGGCAGCGGCATTGACGTGGCCTATGCGATCGCCGTGGACGCCGCTGGCAACGCCTACGTCACTGGCCTGGCATCGACCGGCTTCCCCACGACGCCAGGCAGCTTCCAGACTGAGCACGCCGGTGGCACAGACGCTTTCGTGGCTAAGCTGAACGCCGCCGGCTCCACCCTGGTCTACTCCACGTTCCTCGGGGGTGGAGGCTATGACCAGACCTGGGGCATCGCCGTGGGCGGCGACGGCAGCGCCTACGTGACGGGCTCCACCCTAAAACCGGGGGACGACTTCCCCGTTACCCCCGGGGCCTTCCAGCCCTCTCGCGGTGGGCCCGACCCCGCTGCCTTCGTCACCAAGTTCAACCCTACCGGCTCCGCCTTGGAATACTCTACCCACCTCGGCGGCAGCGAGACAGACAGCGGCTACGACATCGCCGTGGACACCGACGGGAACGCCTACGTGACGGGGCCCACCGGTTCGGACGATTTCCCCGTTACCGCCGGCGTCTTCCAGACCGGCCTCGCTGGACCCGCTGACGTCTTCGTGACCAAGCTGAATGCCGGCGGCTCCGCCCTGGTCTACTCCACCTATCTCGGCGGCAGCACCACCGGCGGTGTGGAGACCGGATTCGGTATCGCCGTGGACGCCGCCGGCAGCGCCTACGTGACGGGCGAGACCCAATCGGATGACTTCCCCACGACGGCGGGTAGCTTCCAGCCCACCCGAGGCGGTTTCCGAGACGCTTTCGTGACGAAGCTGAACGCCGACGGCTCTGCCCTGGACTACTCTAGCTTCCTCGGCGGCAGTAATGTAGAGCACGGCGCCGCTATCGCCGTGGACGCCGAGGGCAACGCCTACGCGACGGGCTGGACGGCTTCGACCGACTTCCCCACGGTGAATCCCCTCCTGGGCAGTGGGTACGAGAACGGCGAAGTCTACGTGGCCAAGGTGAATGCCGCCGGCTCCGCTCTCGTCTACTCTACCTACCTGGGTGGCAGCGACTTGGACCGCGTCGGCGGCGACGCCGGGGACCCCGAGGGCAACAACATCGCCGCGGACGCCGAGGGCTGCGCCTTCGTGACGGGCCGGACCCGTTCGACCGATTTCCCCACGACGGCAGGGGCCTTCCAGGCCAGTTTCGGCGGTGGCTTTAACGATGCCTTTGTGGCAAAGATCTGCCCCGGGGCTTTCATCTACCTTCCTCTTGTGGTCAAATAAGAAGTCATACGCAATCGCTGGGAAAGAGAAAAACATTGAGAGGGGAGAAACAGACATGAAGACAATCCGAATCGAGGTTTCCATCTCCGCACCACCCGATCTCGTTTGGTGGGCCTGGACGAAACCTGACCGCATTACTGTTTGGTTCGCACCCGAGGCTATCATAGAAGCACGCCCTGGGGGCCCCTTCGAGCTATTCTTCGATCTATCTGATCATGAGCACCAGTGTACCAAAGGGTGTGTCTTCACTCTGGTCGAGCCAAAGAAACGATTGGGCTTTACTTGGAAAGGGCCAGATGAGTTTGCAGACTTGATGAACAATCCGACTTCCATCACATCTGTGCTGGTTACCCTCTACGATGAGAATGGAACCACGCGCGTTGTCGTCGAGCACCGCGGCTGGGGTGAGGGTGAAGAATCGGCGGCAAGCACGGGCCTGGCATCAGATGGCTTGGGAGGAGGTATTGAGCAGTCTCAAATCAGCGTTAGAGTCCGGCCAGGGCCTGCTGGGCTGTGCTCCCGGGGGAAACAAGAGCTGATGGACGCGATGGCAAGACCTTCAGAGGTATGGACCGGGGCGGGGAGGCTCGGCGACTGCGGATAACGCAGGGTTGTCGACTTCGCTGCACTTCGTCCAAATGGTCGTCCTTTTCTGCGTCACACCCAGCGACGCAGCCGAGTTTGACTTTTGTCTTCCTTTGTGCTATCATATCCCCAGTTTCGAAAGAGGGCTGGAGATGACTGGCAAGCTGCAAGACGGGGCAATCGAGGAGTCCCTGAGCGTACCTACCTGGGGGCGTGAGGATTACTTTGCCTACTATTACGCCTATGCCAAGGCATCAGGCAAGCTGCTTCACGCCCAGAGGATGCGACATCCTTAAGTCGTATCAGTTTATCAATATCTCAAAAGCGTGGAGCAGTCAAGCCCACGCTTTTTTGATTAGACAGTACTTGTTTAGCGTCTGTGGGATGCAGCTAAGGTGGCTTTAGGGAAGGGGGAACTTCCCCGAATTGTTGCAACTGGACCAGGTAATCCACGATGGGGATGGAGCGCTGCCGACAGGTGGCCAAAACGCTGCTCAAGATGGCATGGGCATTGGCCCCCTCCTGGGTACGATTGCAACCGTTGGTCTTGCGAGTGATGACCGCAGGCCGCAACTGCCGTTCAGCCAGATTATTGGTAGCGTCCAACTCGTCCACATACAGAAAGCGTAACAGATGATCCCGATGTTTGCGCAGTCGTTTGGCGAACCGCTTGTTGTCCGGGTCGGTGAAGCGCCGGCGCTCATCGATCAGGCTGTCCAGGCGGTCTTCCAGGGCGGCAGCCCGCTGGGCGAAGGTGGTGGGATCCAAGTCGGGATTCTCTTTTTTCAGGACTAGCGCCTCCCGCAACAGCACCGTCACATCCCGAGCGAAACGGACAGCACCGCCTGTTTTCTGATCTTCGATGTCACTCAAGTTCTTGAGCAAGTGTCCCACGCACTTCTGCTTGAGCCAGTTCGTCAGGTCTTGGTGATCATAGGCGGTGAAGCAATCGGAGGACAAGACACCCTCGAACGCTTCGCCCAGGATCTCCACCACCACGTCGTGACTGCGATTGTCCGCGATGGTATACACCGTCACCTCTTGGTTGGTGAACACCCACAGCCAGGCCGACAAGGTGCCGATGCGCCAACCCGTCTCATCCACGTGAGCCACAGCGCTGGCACGGATGGCCTCGATGAGATCTTGATAGACCGGACGCGCTCGTTCCGCCAGACGCTGGTCCGCCTGACACCAGGCGCTGCGGGTGACCTTCAACCCAAAGGCATCGTTGATCAGTTCGCACACCTTACCATACGAGAGACCCAAGCGATGCTTCATATTTGCCGCCAGCGCCTTGGCTCGTGGCCCCACCACCACACCCGCTGACCCGGTGGCGGTAGAAATCTGTTCCGGATGCTGGGAGCGCACCCGCTTGTCACAATGCGCACAATACCCACTATGGGTCACAAAGCGCGTGATCACCGGCTCCACGGGTG
>JACNHM010000108.1:2113-3652 GCA_014383605.1 Chloroflexota bacterium | reverse complement strand
CAGACGAGGAGCATACGATGGATACCAAACCTCAGGGCATAGCCCAACCGACTATCAGCGAGGTCTTGCAGCAATTCCTCGATGACCAGAGTCGGCGGCTTGAGCCGCGCACCTTCGCTCGTTACGAAGACGTCATCGGGTTGCTGCAACACAGTATCAACGGCTATGCCTACAACCGTCTGAGAGCGGAGGAGAGCGCCCTCTTCGACGCGCTCTACGGCCAGGGCCTCCAGTTCTGCGACGTCTTCGGCCCCGAGAAGATCCTGGACAATATAGGCGAATTCCTGGACTACTTCATGGTGCGCAAGGTCATCGCCGGTCAGGAATTGCTGCGCGCAGCCGGGACCGTGACCAAGAAACTGGCCCGCTGGCTGCAAGAGAAAGGCTACGCGGCGGCCGAGGAGGCAGAGATGGCCGTCGAGTTGGGAGGCGAGGCCGCCCGCAGTCTTCCTAGAGCTGAAGAATTGGCCAATCTGCTCTACGACTTTGCTCACAGCCAGCCCTCCGAGGAGTTGCTTGAGCGCGTTGATGACCGCTTCACCATCGAGCGCGTCGAGTCGGGCAAGCTCTGGCTGTCGGGATGGCTGTCTCCCAGGAGGGGTACCATTGGCCCCATCGCCGTACCCCGCGAGATCACCGACCTGGCCGAGGAGGGCTGGGCCGTCACGCTCTGGCTGGGCCGCACGCCGCGGGGCTGGAAGATACTGGACGTGGGAAACGTATACCCGATGTGAGGCCAGGCGCTGCCTGGCTTTGCCTTTTGGGACTGGATGTGGTATAGTATTGGGGGTTGGTGACTCAGCGTCGGTTGCAGTCGCTCCACGGAGATACTCCATTGCGCATCCACGACGTCTTCATTAGCCGTGACGTTGCCGACAAGATATGGGAAGAACACGGAGTCTCGGTTGATGAGGCAGTTGATTTGCTGTATGGCGATCCGATGATTCGTCGGGCGCGTAGGGGGCGGTACATGGCTGTGGACTTGGCGACAGGGGGTTACCTCACGGTTATTTTTGAGTACCAGCAGGGTGCGGCCGAGATCGTAACGGCCTATCCCTCATCCGATTGGCGATTGGCAGGTGAGGCTGTTCAAGAGATCCCAACGGAGAAGATGGTGATGAATATGGAACTCCGAGCATTTGAGTATAGCCCGGATGACATTGGCGACGAGAACGTGATCTTGGAGTGGGAGCCCAGACCGGTTGGCGAGCCACCGCTCTGTCCCCGTGACGGCCATCCTATGACCAGCCAGCAGCAAACGTATATCCTGGCCGGCGGCCGGTTCATCGTCACCTACGAGGGCTGGGTATGCTCCGAGTGCGGTGAAGTATTTCTGGATCGCCAACAGGCCAGACGTTATGGGGCTATACAGATGTTGGACCGTTTGCTTAAAGAGCGGAAGGACTTGCCCAAAGGCCAGGTGCTATTCGATGGCCAGGATCTCTTCGTGAACCTCTCCCTGGCGCAGGACATGGCCACCCTCTGGCGACAAACTGCCAGTGCATAGTGACAACCCCTCTCAAGACCATTTCTGACAGG
>JACNHM010000108.1:0-1880 GCA_014383605.1 Chloroflexota bacterium | reverse complement strand
GAGGTACCCATCCATGAACGGCTACATGGGCAGACTGCTGCGGGTTGACCTCACTCGCGGCAGCGTCGAAGACGAACCTCTGCACGAGGAATACGCTCGCCAGTACCTGGGCGGCAGCGGCCTGGCGGCGCGCTATCTCTTCGATCTCCTGGACGGTGACACCGACCCGCTGGGGCCGGAGAACCCGCTGCTTTTCCTCACCGGCCCGCTGGTGGGCACCTCGGCTCCCGCCTGTGGCCGTTACGAGGTGTGCGCCCGCTCGCCGCTCACGGGGTTGTGGGGCGAGTCGAACGCCGGCGGCTTCTTCGGGCCGGAGCTGCGCTTCGCCGGCTACGATGGCATCCTCATCACCGGCCGCGCCGAGCGCCCTGTCACCCTGAGCATCGTGGAAGGACAGGCTGCGCTGCGACCGGCGGCGCACCTGTGGGGTCAAGACACCTACGCCACCCAGGAGTTGCTGCGCCAGGAGCTGGGCGAGCCCAAGGCGCGGGTGGCTTGCATCGGGCCGGGCGGCGAGAACCTGGTCAAGTACGCGGCGATCATGAACGACCACGGCCGCGCCGCCGGACGCACGGGCATGGGCACGGTCATGGGCTCCAAGAACCTGAAGGGTATCGCCGTGCGCGGCACGGCGGCGGTGCCCCTGGCCGATGCGGAAGCCTTTCGGATGGCCAGCGGGCAGGCCTGGGACATCGTCAAGGACGACATCCAGACGCAGATGATGCGTTTGGGCGGCTCGCTCTTCTGGATGGACATGGCCATGATGATGGGCGATGCGCCCCAGCGCTACTTCACGCAGGGAGAGTGGGAGGCGGCGGAGAAGCTGACGGCGACGGCGATGGTGGACAGCATCTTCGTGCGCCCGCGGGCCTGCTACCGCTGCCCCATCGCCTGCGGTCGGGAGGTCAAGCTGGAGCGCTACGGGCTGTCCCAGGTGGACGGGCCGGAGTACGAGACGGTGGTCAGCTTCGGCAACCTGCTCCTGTGCGATGACCTGGAGGGGGTGGCCTACGCCGGGCATCTGTGCAACGTCTACGGCCTGGATACCATCAGCACCGGCGGTACCATTGCTTTCGCCACTTACCTCTTCGATCAGGGGATCATCGGCGAGAAGGAAACGGGCGGACTGGTGCTGAGCTGGGGTGACCTGGAGCCGGCGATCCGGCTGGTGGAGATGATCGGTCGTCGCCAGGGCTTCGGCGACTTGCTGGCCGAAGGTTCCCGCGCCGTGGGGCGACACTTCGGCGTCGAGGAGCTGGCGGTGCAGGTCAACGGTCTGGAGTTGCCCATGCACGACCCGCGGGCCTTCAGTGGGCAGGGGCTGGTGTACGCCACCTCGCCGCGCGGGGCCTGTCACATGCAGGGCGACATGTACATGGTGCAGCAAGGGCAGTGGGTGCCCGATCTGGGCGTGGTGGCCGGCGAGGGGCAGGGCGAGACGGCGGCCGAGGTGACGGCTACGGTGCGCAGCATGGACTGGCGGGCGTTGACCAACAGCATGATCATGTGCCACTACGAGACCCCGCCGCTGCAACTCGTGTTGGACATGCTCAACGGGGCCACCGGCTGGTCGCTGACCGCCGAAGACCTGGCGCTGATGGGCGAGCGCATCACCAACCTCAAGCGCTGCCTGAACCACCGTCTGGGGCTCAAGCGGGCCAACGACCGGCTGCCCCGGCTGGTGCTGCAGAAGCTGGAGGATGGCGGCACCGAGGGCTACGTGCCCGGCTTCGAGCGGCTGTTGGACATGTACTATGAAGTACGGAGTTGGGATCCGGAGACGGGCATGCCCAGCCCAGAGAAGCTGATCGCACTGGGCCTGACGGAGGCCGCCGAGGAGCTCCACGACCTGGCCTCCGGGCGGAGTAGAAAGTAACCTC
>JACNHM010000341.1 GCA_014383605.1 Chloroflexota bacterium | reverse complement strand
CTGCAGCAGCGTAACCAGTGCGCCGGTGACCAGAAACGGCGCATAAGGAATGTACCCTCCTCGTTGTACGCGGCGGCTGAGCAGGAGCAGCAACGCGCCAAGCCCCCCAACGATCACGCCGATGAACAGAGCCACGAGCACGCCGGGAAACCCCACCACCATGCCGATGAGCCCGGCCAGCTTGACGTCGCCCATGCCCATGCCCTTGGGCTTGGCCAGGGCGATGAACAAGAAGAGGGCGAACCCGCTGATCCCGCCCAGAAGCGCTTGAGGCAAGGGCGGCTGACCCCACAGCAGGCTGCCGGCCAGGGCCAGTCCCACACCTGCCAGCACCACGCGGTTCAGCACCAGCCGATGCTCGAGGTCAATGACGAAGATGAGCGCAAAGAGAGTGAGGTGTAGACTGACGAACCACAATTGGGGCGAAGGGCCAAAACGGGTCCAGCCATAGGCAAACAGCCCGGCCAGCGTCAGCTCCACCACCAGCGCACGCCAGGGGCGAGGAGCGCCACACCTGACAGGTCTCGGAGACCTGTCAGGTGTGCGCAACGGCTCCCCGCCCGGCAGCACATCGGCCGCCAGATTCACGAGTATACCGGCCAAAAGGCCAACCATCGCATACAAGATGGCAACCATCACCAGGCCGCCCCCAAGCGCAGTGGTCTTGGCGCATGGATAGTCGCACGGCGCCACAGCGATTCCGCCTCGGGATGGCTGGTCACGGGTTGGGCGGTGGCGGCCAACTGACCAGCCAACTCCCGTATGCGACGAGCCAGCAAGCTCTTGGGGTGGCTTTGCATCAGAGGCATGCCGCGGTTGATGGAGTAGGCGACCAGCGCCGGATCGTCCGGGAGCGCCACGGCCACGGGAATCCCCAGGCGCTGACTGATGTCGGCGCGGCTGATGCCACCGGCGAGGCCCTCGCGGTTGAGCACCAGGCGCAACTTTCCGCTGGGGAGATCTTCAGTCTGCGCGGCCTGCAACATCAGTGTCGCCCGGCGCAAGGAGGGCAACTCCGGCGTGGTCACCACCAACACCACATCGGCCAAGGCCAGGGCTTCGCTCAGCACACCATTGGCCACAGGAGCCGTATCCACAACCACGTAGCGGGCTATCCAGCGGAGCTGATACAGTGCGCTGGCCCAAAGTTCCGGCGTCATGCGTGCCCCTTCCTCCATCGTCCTGGCCGCAAGCAACACTTTGATGCCCGAGGCATGAGGCGCCAACGCCCCGCGTAGCAGATCCGCATCCAAGAAGCGACTAGGCTCTGTGACGAGGTCCATCAAGGTATGTGCGGGATGAGCATTCAACAGCAGAGCCACATCGCCCAGGCTGGCGTGTCCTTCTACCAGGGCCACCGATTCCTGGCTCTCCTGGGCCAGGGCCACGGCCAGGTTGACGGCGATGAGGGTGCGCCCGATGCCCCCCTTGATGCCGCTGACGGCAATGACGTGCCCGCCAGCGTCCGACGCCGCGCCGTCCGCGGCCGGGCCTGCCGCCGGCAGTTGCTGGCGTCTCTTCAGTTCAGCAGCATAGACCTGGCGTAAAGTGCCCAGCAAGTCGGCGCCGCTGAGCGGAAGGAGGCAGAAGCCGCGAGCACCAGCCAGCAGCGCTTGCTGCAGTTGTTCCATCTGCTCTGACGTCAACAGAACAACGGGGGCGGTGGTCCGGAAACCCTCGGCCAGCCACTCCAAAAGCAGCAGGCTGTCGGGCAGTCGCAGATCGAGCAAAACGATGTCTGGGCGCTCTTGCGCCAGGTGCCGGCGCGCCGTGCCCATGCTGGCGCACTGACCGGCGAACACCATGTCTGGCGCCGCGACCAACACCTCCCGCACCTCTGCCGACATCTCGTCGGCGCTAATGATCAGCACTCGCATGGGCGATCGTCTCTCGTCCATCTCTCTCCTACCCAGTCGTCAACCAGTCTGCTGTTCCTCGGCTATTTGCCCACCGCGTCAAACCCCAGGCTCGACCAATCGAGGGCACACCCCAGCCCGTCGGCGCACCCAGCGTCCACCGGTACCTGATAGCGATCGGTCAGATACCTCCCGGTCACCGCTTTCGTGTCCATGAACTGCTCGTTGGTGGGGGCGCGCAAGGCGAAGTCAATGATCCCCCCCACGTCCCGCAGGTACTTGAGCATCAACGCATCCTGCGGATCAACCGCCAGCAGGATCGCTGACTCCCCGCCTTCCATGTTCACGCCGAGACCGCTCAGGCCGCTCATGCCGCTCATGGACGCCTCGGTCTCGGCGCCGAAGCCGGCCATGACAATGGCCTGGATCTCCTGGTTCTGCAGCGCGTTGATGCTGGCGAGCGTTTCGGAAGACCCCATCGAGCCACCCGCCACGTTCCACGAATACAGGATGTCTATCTTGTCGCCGGGCTGGAGCAGCCCCGTACGGCTCATCAGGTCGCCGCCGGGCAAGGCGATGAGGAGCTTGTCTTCGGGCATGGTGAAGAGGATGTCCAGCCCCTTGCGGAGTGGATCGGCCAGACGCGCCACGAGCAGCACCTCGCCCATCACCAGATCGCTCTTGCTGATCTTGCCCAGCACCTGATCGAGCGTGCTGGCGGCGCCCAGGGGCGCCCATTCCGCCGGCACCTGCCGCACCGCCACGTCCTCATCGGTGAGCGGGGTGCGCATGGGCACATCTCTGCGGGCCACGACCACGGGCACGGTGCCCTCATTCTCGGGGCCAGCGGCGCTGGTGGGTACCACGCTGCTCAGGAGACGAAAGCTCAACAGGGCAGCCAGAATGGCCAGGATCATCCCCGTGCCCAACCAAAGGATACCGCTTCGTCGCTTCATGTGTATCTTCTCCTAACCCGGACAAGCCGGAACCAAGAAGCTAACCACTGATTACACAGATTGCACTGATTTTATCTGTCACCACACCAGCGGCAGCAGCCGCCAGCGAACGTCGCCAGCGTAGCCCTCGTAACCGGAGAGGATGCGTTCCTCGCGCCGGATACGGATCACATACACGGCCAGACAGAGCGCCAACCCGGCCAGGTTACGCCACGCCGGGTTAGCCACGAGGAAACCCACGTAGAACCACGTTTCCATGGCGTACAGGGGATGGCGTATCCAACGGTACAGCCCTCGGGTCACCAGCCCGCGGTCGGCGGGGGCGATGCCGAAGCTGCGTCCCAATGAGATCAGGGCCAGGATGATGCCCGCCAATGCCAGGGTCTGCATGCCCCCCCCCAGGAGCTTCAGGCCAGGCGCCACCGGGCGCAGCAGCAGGATGGGCAAGAAGACCCCGCCCACAGCCAGGGCCGTTTCCCACCACGCACACTTCTTCTGGTTGGGGGAGCGCAGGAAGAAGAACGCGGCCACCAGCGTATAAAAGATCATCAGCCCCAGGCCGGGCAGGCTGTGGGTGTCCAGGACATGGCGCAGGTAGGCCGCGGCGTACAGAAGCCACACCAGCCCCACCAGCAGATCCAGGAACAGTTCCTTTCCCCGTTTCTTGAACATCATAAGACAATCCTTATCAGCCCTACAGCGAAAGTGACACGCCGGGCAGCCCCAAATGACACTGACTTTCTTGGCCATGTCACATTTCGCTCGTAGTCAGGCGGAGTGCCGTCGCCAAGACGCTACTCCGCTGCGCTACGTAGCTCACTACCAACGTTTCACTGGGTCAATCTCACAGACGAAAGCCCTCTGTCAGGCCCGCCGCCCGGACCAAGTTCCACCCAATGAATGAAATGGCCCCATACCCGTTTATTACTAAGATCATACCCATCTAGGACGAACTCTCCGAAGCCGGCGACTCGGTACCTGACGTTAGAACCGGTTCCGGTTATCAGGTCGTAGAATGGAATAGTCACGTGCTGGCCGATCCAGCCGCTGAGCGGATCTCCCGCACTGGTCGTCACACCAGTATAGGCGGGAACCAAGTCGCCGATGGCCCAGGCGCCGCTGTTGCTGGGATTGGCGATGTTGTCCCCCAGTTCGCCCGCGCCCACCGGCACACCGTCCCAGTCCACCCAGCCGAAGTTGCCCGGCGCTTCGGGATCATCGGCCCACAAGTCGTAGGTCTGCCCGATGACGAAGTCCCTGTCCTCTACAATCATTGGCAGCAAGTTGCCGGCTTCCGAAAGGTACTGAATGGATGCCTCGGCCACAGCCGAAGCCGTCATCTGCGGCAGGCCAGCGATGCCGGCGAAGAAGGTGGGGAACGTGCAGGATGTTGTGACCTGCACTGTCACTCCACCGTTCACGAAGGCCCAAGTGACTGCGTCAGCGCCATTGGCTGTGGCGTACTGATTGACCGCGGCACCTACCTGTGCCGCGCTGCCGCCCAGGCCGTGTGCACGGGCTCCGGAGATGGCTGCGGCATCGGCGGCGTTCTGCATGCGGCGGCGCTGCGCATAGGCGTAACCGCCATCAATGGCCAGCGCTATCATGACCACCAGGGCAATCAATGCCAGTGAGATCAACACCAGCACTGCCCCACGTTGCTCCCCATGAAACCTGCAAAGCAGCTTCTTCATCCCTGTATTCCATTACCGTCGCCATCTCAAGCGAAACGTGTGCAAGAGAACGTCACCAAAGCAACGCCGATAACATCAGCAGGTCGTGCGTGCGAGGGCCGTCGCTATTGCGTCAACCTCACCGACGACAGCCCTCTATTGGGTCCACCGCCCGGACCAAATTCGACCCAGCGTCTGAAGTAGCCGCTCACCCATTTATCGCCGCCCTGAAAATTGTAATCTGTCAGGACGAACTCTCCGAAGCCGGCGATGCGATAGCGAGTGTTGGCTCCCTCGCCTTGCACCTCGTCGTAGAACGGAATGGTCACATGTTGGCCGATCCAGGTGTTGAGCGCACTTTGCACCTGACTGCTGGCTTTCACACCAGGGCCGACGGGGACCCAGCTGCCGATGGCCAAAAAGCCGCTGTTGCTGGGATTGGCGATGTTGTCCTCCAGTTCGACAGCGCTCACCGGCACGCCGTCCCAGTCCAGCCAGCCGAAGCTTCCCTTCATTGCATCATCTTTGTCCCATAGCACGCAGGGCTGACCGATACCGTAGTCGTCATCCTTTATTCTCATCGGCAGCAAGTTGCCGGCTTCCGAAAGGTACTGAATGGATGCCTCGGCCACAGCCGAAGCCGTCATCTGCGGCAGACCAATGATGCCGGCGAAGAAGGTGGGAAAAGTGCACGATGCTGTCACCTGCACTTTCTGGCTGCTGGGGTAGGTCCAGCTCACCCCATTGGCGCCGTTGGCTGTGGCGTACTGATTGACAACGCTCCCTACCTGCACTGTGGTTCCGCCCAGGGCGCGCAGGCGAGCGCCGGCGATGGCCGCGGCATCGGCGGCGTTCTGCATGCGGCGGCGCTGTGCATAGGCGTAACCGCCGTCAATGGTCAGGGCCACCATCGCTATCAGAGCCACCATGGACAACGTGACCCACACCAGCGTGGCCCCGCCTTGGTCACCTTGCAGATCACGCCACAGCTCTCTCACAGCACCTCTCCTCCGCTCGTCAGAATACGACCATCTCCACCGCTGCCGACATGGGAATTTGACTGAAGGGCAGCAACCCCGAGAACAAGGGAAAACCATACTGCACCGTGACCCGCACCGGATTGCCGCTGGATGCAGGGATCACTGAAATGGTCACGTCGCCGTCCGACAGCCCTGCATTTCGGGTCTCGTAGAGGGCTGCCCCATGGATAGCTGTCACATTGTGAGGGTCCCTGGTCGCCAGGCGTGCTCCCTCACGGGCAGCGTTGGTCAACACCATGTAGGTATTGAACGCCCGGCCCATGTCCAGGACGATCACCATGATGATGAGCAAGAGAGGCAACAACAGGGCCAATTCGACGAGATCCTGGCCCTGTTCGTGCTTCAGAGCCCGCATTGATATTGATGATGAAGCTGGCATTAGACGGTCACTCATTGGTGTGTGAGCATACGGTAGACTGGCAGACCAGGCGCTCTCGCCCCATCTGCCAATCTACCAGGCTGATCTACGGATTGATGAGTGCGGGGGCGGGGTGAGGGTGGAGGAGGACATAGGAGATCGGGAGCGTTGCCCCCCACCCCGCCAAGGCCATGTTGCCGAGATGTTAGATAGCGCCACCGATGCTGGCCAGGATCGTGGAGATACTCCCGCCCAGCAAGGTCACGGCGGCGATGGCGACGACGGCGACGAGGGCGATGACCAGACCGTACTCGGCCAGGTCCTGCCCTTCCTCCCGCCGGAGCATGGAAGACAGTTGGCGCAACAGCATTAACAACATTGGTTTTACCTCCTTTCTTCTAGATTTCTGGGGACAGGTCTTGCCTGTCCTATCTTATAGCCCGCAGACTAGCTGGCTGTCCGCAAGCCACATCAGAAGCCCATGCGAGCCGTGTTGCTGAGGGTGAGCTGCCCTCCCCCGCCCAGGCCATGTTGCCGAGATGTTAGATAGCGCCACCGATGCTGGCCAGGATCGTGGAGATACTCCCGCCCAGCAAGGTCACGGCGGCGATGGCGACGACGGCGACGAGGGCGATGACCAGACCGTACTCGGCCAGGTCCTGCCCTTCCTCCCGCCGGAGCATGGAAGACAGTTGGCGCAACAGCATTAACAACATTGGTTTTACCTCCTTTCTTCTAGATTTCTGGGGACAGGTCTTGCCTGTCCTATCTTACTAGCCCGCAGACTAGCTGGCTGTCAGAAGCCCATGCGAGCCGTGTTGTTGAGGGTGAGCTGCCCTCCCCCGCCCAGGACGGCGTCGATGAAGGGCGTCACCGCTGTGAAATCGTAGCTAATGGCCACCTCGATAGTCGAACTGTCGGGTTGGCTGACGACGATGTTCATCAACGAAGGATCCAGACCTGCGGCTCGGCTGCGGGCGGCGTTCTCGATCCCAGCGATGTCGCTCGGGTGCACGATGCCGTAGCGGGCTGCCTCCTGGGCCGATGCAGCGACGACGCTGTGGATGTAGACCGCCCGACCGAGGTCGAACACGCCCATGAAGATGGGGATCACTATCAGCAAGGCGATAGCGAACTCAATCAGGCTGCTGCCTCGATCCCGCTTGCAGTCGTCGCCAACCATCCTTATGCCCATGTCGAGTCCGGGACATGTGTGGCTTGCTTCGCTCTGAGGCTTGGATGACATCGGCACCTTAGACGACGCTAACGAGGCTGAACAACACCCTGGAGACATGCCCGCCCAGTGGGGTCAAGGCCGCCAGGGCTGCCGTGGCGATGGGGACGACGATCACGCCATACTCGAGCAGATCCAACCGCTCCAGCATGCTGCGGATGCGACGATAGCGATTCAACATGTTCATTCCTCCTTGGGGGCTATGCCTCTCGCTCCCTGTGATGCACCTGCTGGATTACCTGGCGGGAAACATTTCCCCGCCGAGACTGCGAACCTCTACTGCGATCAGTTGTTATCAAGCCGGATACCCACCTCCTTTCGATTTCCTCTCATGCGAATTTGACACTTCTTCAAATCTATGCTATAAATGAAGTGCACAGAGGGTACTGACCCGTGCCCAGGTGCACCAGGCCTCGGTCGGCCGCCACCGGCTGAGGCCCTTGTATTTGGCTATGACGCGCGCAGAGGGTACTGACCCATGCCCTGGATGCCTCAGGCCTCGGTCGGCCGCCACCGGCCGAGACTCTCCGACTACATCCACTCGTCGTGCCCAGTCCATCAATCCTGCAGACTGCGGCGCAAAGCGAGTGCTCTGCTATAATCTTAACCTTTCTTTAACCTTTCTTTGGTAGTGAAGACGAAGCTGCAACGGAAAAGTCGCGTCGTATCAGCAAAGTCAACTGGCTCGATTGACGACAGAGGGGCTTAGAAGGCACCATCGAAGACACCCCACTGTCTGATGTGTTGCAGATCCACTCTCACCCATCCATCTCCAGTATACATGATCTCGCAGTTCTTACCATCCGTAACCCTCCTCACTTTCCAGGAGAAGAGGCCCTATTTCTCCCTGGTCCTAACCCTTACAAGTCGGGACCAAAAAGATCAGCTCATGTAGGCTTCGGGTAGTCTCCCCCCACTGTGTTGATGCGATCAGCACATGTTGAGACCCTGATTGTGCGGCAATGGAACGCGGATGGCCGCGGACGAACACGGAAAAATAAGGTGGAATCCGTGGTTCTCCGCGTTTGTCCGCGTCCAATATGGGCTGGCCTTGACATCAACACGACACGGGGAGACCACCCAAGTCGCGGCAAGCAAAGTTGGCAAATACGCGACCAGTGAGAGCGGTGATACGCTGGAGATGATTGAGCGTCCTCTGGGCGGGGTCTCCTTCGTCCTGGCCGATGGGCAGAGCAGCGGACGCGGGGCCAAGCTCATCAGCAATCTCGCCGCCCGCAAAGCCATCAGCCTGCTGGCCGAGGGGGTGCGGGACGGGGCCGTCGCCCGCGCCGCCCACGACTACCTGCGGGCGCAGCGGCAGGGCAAGGTCTCAGCCACGCTCAACATCGTCTCCGTGGACCTGACCACCCGCACCATTGTCGTTTCCCGCAACAGCCATTGCCCGGTGTTGGTGCTCACCGGCGAAGGTTTGCGGCTGCTGGACGACCCCAGCGAGGCCATCGGCATTCGTTCCCGCACCAGACCGGTGATCACCGAACTGCCACTGGCCGCCACCACCCTCGTCGTCTTCACCGACGGCGTCTGGACGGCGGGCCAGCGCTACGGGCAGCAGATCGATCTGGTCGAGGTGGTGAGCGAGGTGCTCGCTGGCCAGTTCACGGCCCAGCAGATGGCCGACATCATTCTGGAACGGGCCGTGGCTTTGGATCAAGGCCGCCCAGCCGACGACATCAGCGTGCTGGTGCTGCACGTGGCGGCGAAAGAGGACGAAACGGACGTGCGGCGCATGGCCGTGCGCTTCCCCGTTCCATGAACAGGTGCTGAGATGTCCGAGCAGTTATCCTTGGCCGAGGCGCTGGAAAAGCAGAAGCAGCAGCAGGAGCGGCGGTTGTGGCGACGTGTGCGCGCCTTCGCCAACCGCTTGCGGGTCGTGGGATTCACCGTCGTTCTGCTCGGCGTTCTGCTGACCCTGGCCGTGCAGGCTTGGGGCAGGCGCTACAACCTCTATTGGCTGGGCTACGTGGTGGCGCTCATCCTGCTGCTCACCTGGCTCTACGCAGCTGGCTTGCTGGCCGTCTTTTGGTGGCGCACGCGCTTCACCGCCTACCTGCTCAAAACCCACTGGACCTGGCTGGCGGTGCTGCTGGGCATCCCCATGGACATCGTGCAGATGCTGTACTACCGCTGGCGCTTGCCTGCCTGGTTGGTGTTGATCCTCACCGGTGGCCTGTTCTGGCGCTGGCGCACGGCGAGGTCAGAAGAAGAAGTGCGTGCTCGTGCCTTGCAGTGGGAACGGCTCTTTCCGCTCTCCTGGAACGACCTGATCCTCCTGCGCTTCCCTGATCTGCGCAGGGGCACTGTGGCTGAGACGTAGAGGACGGCGATGCGCATTGCCGTGGTGGGCCCTTGCGGTTCGGGCAAGACGATGCTGGTGGCGGCGCTGTGCGCTCTGGGCTACGAGGCCCGCGAGTGCGTCCAGGAGCACTCCTACGTGCCCGCCATGTGGCAGCGTATCAGCCGGCCGGACGTCTTGATCTACCTGGACCTTTCCTTGCCCGTCCTCAGGCAGCGCAAGCCTCGCTCCGACTGGACGCCGGCCATCCTGGACGAGCAGCATCGCCGCCTGGCTCACGCCAGGGCGCAGTGCGCTCTGTACGTGCAGACGGAAGACCTCACGCTGCAAGGAGTGCTGGAGCGGGTCATGGACTTCCTGCGCCAGCTTGAGTAGAGGGGCAAGTTTTGACAGGAGGGCGAGGCTGCGCTATAATCGCCTCGTCTGCCACCGATATCCGAGAGGGAGTTGTTGCATGAGAGAACGTAATTTGATCCTGTTGATCGTCATCATTGTTCTGACGGCGCTCGCGCTGTGGATTGATCTGCCCCTTGACCATCCCGAGTGGGTGCAGAAGCTGCTGTTTTGGCAGCCCGAAGGCACGCGCGATCTGGAATTGAAGCAGGGCCTCGACCTGCAGGGTGGCTTGCAGGTGCTGCTGGAAGCGGACGTGCCCGCAGGTGAGGATCTGCCGGACGGTGCCCTGGAGGCGGCCATGGGTATCGTCGAGAACCGCGTCAACGGCCTGGGCGTGACCGAGCCGCTGATCCAGATCCAGGGCCAGCGGCGCATCATCGTCGAGCTGCCGGGCATCAAGGACCCCGATCAGGCTGTGGCCACCCTCAAGGGCACGGGCTTGCTGGAGTTCGTCGAAGCCGGTGGCCTCCCTCTTGAGGCGGGCACCGTCGTCCGCACCAGCCTCAGTGGGGACGATCTGTCGTCCGCCTTCGTGATCACACCCACGGCGGGGATCACTCCCACTGTCGCTCCCTCGGATGAGGTGTACACGAACATCATGAGCGGTAAGCATCTGAAGACAGCGGCGGTGGGCACGGACGAGTTCGGCCGGCCGCAGATCAGCTTCGAGCTCACCAGCGAAGGAGCCGGGATCTTCGCTGACTACAGCCGCAACAACATTGGCAAGTTCCTGTGCATCACCATGGACAAGGTGGTCATCTCCTGCCCGCGCATCGAGTCGGTCATACCCGATGGACAGGGTCGCATCACCAGCCAGCAGGGCTTCGCACTGGACTACGCTCGCGGTCTGGCCGTGCAGATGCGCTACGGCGCGCTGCCCGTGCCGCTGAAGGTGGTCAACAGCCGCAGTGTCGGCGCTACGTTAGGTCAGGACTCGGTGCAGAAGAGCATCACCGCCGGGATGGTGGGGCTCTCCATAGTCTTGCTGTTCATGTTGGCCTACTATCGTCTGCCGGGTGTCCTGGCTGATCTGGCCCTCGTCATCTACGCCCTGCTCAACCTGGCCGCCTTCAAGCTGGTGCCCTTGGTGCTCACGCTGCCGGGCATTGCCGGTTTCCTGCTCTCCACCGGCATGGCCGTGGACGCCAACGTGCTCATCTTCGAGCGCATGAAGGAGGAGTTGCGGGATGGGCGGCCGCTGGGCGCGTCCATCGAGGCCGGCTTCAGCCGCGCCTGGACGTCCATTCTTGACTCCAACCTCTCCACGCTGATTACCTGCGCCATTCTCTGGTATTTTGGTGGCGCGTTTGGGGCCAGCACGGTGCGGGGCTTTGCCCTCACGCTGGGCATCGGCGTGCTCATCAGCATGTTCACCGCCGTCATCGTGACCCGCACCTTCGTGCGCTTCGTCTTCGAGGTGGCTGGCGAGCAATTGCGCAAGAGACGCTGGCTGCTGGGAGTGTAAGGCCAATTTCCAATTAACAATGACCAAATCCCATTTGGTCATGCGTCATGGGTCGTTTTCGGAGGCGCTATGTACAACCTGGTTGAAAAACGCAAATGGTATTACCTGGCTTCGGCCATCCTCATCATCCCCGGGATCATCGTGATGATCTATTCCACCATCACCACCGGCAGCCCGCTGCGGCTGAGCATTGACTTCACCGGCGGGGTCATCTGGGAGATGCGCTTCCCGCAAGCGGTGCAGCCGGCGGACGTGCGGGAAGTCTTCGTCGAGAAGGGGTTGACAGATACGGCGGTGACCACGGTGGGAGATGAACGGACGGTGCAGGCGCGGCTCAAGGCCATTGAGGGTGCGACAAAAGCCGATCTGAGCACTCTGCTGGCCGAGCGCTTCGGCGGCCTGGAGGAGTTGCAGTTTCGCGCCGTCGGGCCGACAGTGGGCCGGGAGGTGACCCGCACTGCTGGCGTCGCCATCGCCGTGGCCTCGTTGGCCATCCTGACCTTTATCACCTGGGCCTTCCGCAACGTGCCCCATCCCGTGCGCTACGGCACTTGCGCCATCCTGGCCATGCTGCACGACGTCCTGCTGATCATGGGCTTCCTGGCCATCATGGGCTACGTGGCCGGGTGGGAGGTGGACGCGCTGTTCCTCACGGCGGTGTTGACGCTCATCGGCTTCGCCGTGCAGGACGCCATCGTCGTCTTCGACCGCATCCGGGAGAACATCCCCAAGCACCGCGGCGAGCCTTTCGAGGTCATTGCCAACCGCAGCCTGCTGGAGACGCTGCACCGCAGTCTGGTCACGCAACTCAATGCCATGTTCGTGATGATCGCCATCCTCATCTTTGGTGGGGCGACGATCAAGCAGTTCATCGCCGCCATGCTGGTGGGACTGCTGAGCGGCACCTATTCTTCGATCTTCAACGCTGTGCCGCTGCTGGTGTCGTGGGAAAAGGGGGAGATCGGCGGCTTCTTCCGGCGGCTGATCGGCCGCCGCGCGGCGGCATAAGTCAGTTGCACCGCTTAAACCGAACGGGGCGGGGGATATCCCCCGCCCCGTTTTTTGTGTGTCCCGCCCACATGAGCCGCATAGGAGTCGAACCTATAACCCACGGATTAAGAGGACTGTCTGACGGAACCCAGAAAAGGCATTGTTTCGACCTATGGAGTGGACCCTGGGAACACCTTCTGTACAGAGTAAGGAAATTGAGTGAATCCCTCACAACTTGAAGCAGTATTGGGGTGGGCTAGCCGCGGCCGCGTAGATAGCTTCCAGCGGGCTGACCTGGAAGGGGCTAACCTGCGGGGTATTGACTTGGGGCCAGGGGGCAGAGAATCAGGAGTCAACCTGGGTTTTGCGAACTTGCGCCAAGCTGATCTGTCGGAGGCCATCTTGACCAAGGCCAACTTACAGTGGGCCATCCTCAGTTGGGCCGACCTGCAGGGGGCTGATCTGGGATACGCCGACTTGCAGCGAGCCAATCTCAGGTGCGCCAAACTGCGAGGTGCCGACGTGAGGCACGCCAACCTGGAAGCAGCTGAATTGCGGCATGCCGAGCTGCCAGGAGCCAATGTGAGCTATGCCCGACTGAAACGAGCTGACCTGTTTAGTGCCAATCTTCGGGGGGCGCAACTACAGTATGCCAATCTACGGGAGGCCAACCTGGTGAGCGCCGATCTGCAAGAAGCCGACCTATGGTGCGCGGACCTGCAGGGTGCCAAGGTGACACCGGAACAGCTCGCCCAAGCCGCTGATCTCACGGGCGCCATCATGCCCGACGGTGCCAGGCACGAGCAGGAGTAGCCGGGCAAGGGCGACTGGTCGCATGAAGAAACCCGCCTCATTTGGCGGGTTTTTTCATCAGTTGTGGGTTCGACTCCTCCGCGAATTGCAGCTTCAGCGTACCCTCCGGGTGACTCACGTTGTTCAGTTCGCCTTCAGAGCTTGAGCTTCTGGCTTCTTCTTGCTGAGGCGTGCTGTTTTGTCAGAGAGACGACGTTACATCAAATAGGCTCGGCTGCAGATTCTCACGAGTTAGTCGGTCTATAGGCGAGTAACGCTGAAACATCTCCTGCACTCTCAGTGCACGCGTGTAGAGTTGTACCATGGCTATGTCGTCCCACCGGCCTGTTTCCATAACCACCCGTGTGGACGCACCGTTATACACCATTTGTGTGGCAAATGCCCGTCGAAAAGCATGCGGGCTAACACCTGGCACTCCCGCCCGTTGTCCAAGTTTCCGAAGAATTACTCGTAGTCCTGACGTGGTGAACGGCTGGCCTGGGATTATCCCGCCAATGGAGACGAAAACCGTCTGTACGCCAGGGGCAGCAACTCTCTCCCGGTCATCCAGCCAGGCGGTGAGGTATTTGCGACAAACACGGCCGAAGTAAGCAACTTCTTCTGCTCCTCCCTTCGCTATTACTTGTAGGCGTTGATTGTCTAAGTCGAGATCACATACCCGCAATCGGCAGACCTCCGCCGACCGCAAGCCCGAGTCAGCCAGCAAAGCAACCAAAGCTTGATTGCGTTTCCCTATAGAGCTTGTTGTATCGCATTGCGACATGAGAGTCATGATCTCCTCGCCACTCAAAGTGCGTTGGATTCGCTGCTTGACCTTGGGCACTTTCAGCGCCTTTGCCAGGTTGGTCTCTGTCAATCCTTCTTCATGGCACCAGCGCAGTAGGGATCGCACAGCGATGGTGGCCTGCCTGATGGTCGCGGGAGACCAGCGATCCCGCAGGCCGCCCCCCCAGGTCCGCAGGTCGCTACGGGTCACATCTTCCAGCCGAGTCGTTCCCTTCTGGTCCTCCAACCAGGCTGCCATCCTGTCCAAGTGCCATTGGTAACAGTACAATGTGGCGTCGCTTCTGCCAGCCTGACGTACGGCAAGAAGGTACTCGTGAATGGCCTCTTTGAGCAACATGGGAAACCCTCCTTCCTGATGGCTGTCTGACACAGTTGGTTGTTATCTGGTTGTGCAGGCGGTATGGAGGAGATCGTTGGATTTGGCCAGCAGGACAATGCGAAACGGCGCCCGACCCCCTCGGTTTGACAGGGTGTGTTGGTCTAGAACATAGTCGTAGCACTATGGCCAATACAAGATCAGCCTTCATCCAAATCAGAGTAACGCCTGAAGAGAAAGAGATCGTTCGCCGCAAAGCCCAAGCGGCCGGGCTGTCCGTGTTGGACTATCTCCGCACGCTGGGGCTCGCCTACAGAGTGGTCGTAGAGCCTGAAGAAACTGAGCCACAGGATCCTTTGTAAAGGGAGCGCGGCTGCCAGACAGGGTAAGGGGATGAGGCGGATAAGCACAAAAGGGGCAAACCGCCCTGTCGCGAGCCTGTCGAACGGCTCCCTGACAAAGCGAGCTTGCCCCTTCTGGTAGCTTGGGACAGCAGGGCGCCGACAGCACGCACTGGCCATCAAGCCGCCCACTGATGCTATTGGCATCTTACCACCGTTCGTTTGGCGTGTCAATTGGCTGTGCAAGGGTCAGGCGCTGTGATTACTGATCCGAACGCAGATCTCCAATATCTGATGGCCTGTCCCGACCAAGTGTGAGTGTTCGGGCTGCGCGGTGGAAGGCACTTTGGGCCTGTACGGGCCTCGGCAGGAGACTTCCATCCTCAGTAGCCGGGTGGTTTCAGCGGCCGGTGGGTAGGCAGGGCAACATCGAGCGATTGCGCGACAGGTCTAACATCTGACTGCACCAATCAGACAGGCCAAGCCCTGTTACTAGAAGTCAATGTTCGGATCAACAAAGGCCTTTCCGATGGGGAAGGTCACGTGAAACGTGCTGCCCTCGCCGAGCTCGGTCTCGAACCAGATGCGCCCGCCGTGCAGTTCGACCAACGAGCGGGTGATGTATAACCCCAGGCCAACGCCGTCGGTCTCAGCCAGCTTGGCGCTCTCGGCGCGGAAGAAGCGACGGAAGAGCTTCGCTTGGTCTTCGGCGGAGATACCCACGCCATTGTCCGCCACTGAGAGCTGAAGGAAGCCCTCCTCGTCGGCAAGGGCCAGGTTGATGGTGATCAGCCCGCCCTGGAGGGTGTACTTGTTGGCGTTGCTTAACAGGTTGCCGACTATCTGAGCGGCCCTCGTCTCGTCGCACAGAGCAGGCGGCAGGTCAGGGGAGACATGCACGGTGAGACGCTGGGCTTTGGCCTGTAACTGAGGGGCAAACTCGACGACCAGGTTTTCGACCAGGGCGGGCAATTCGGTCGGCTGCAGGGATAAGGCGACCCTTCCGACCTCGATACGCGCCACGTCGAGCAAGTTGCACGTGATGTTCATAAGGTGATGGGCTGCCCTTTGTACAATCCGGAGGTAGTCGCGTTGCTTGTCCGTGAGAGGGTCGGCTTCCTCGTCCAGGAGCACCTCCACGAATCCCCTGATAGAGGTCAACGGCGAGTTGAGTTCGTGGGCTGCTATGGAGACGAATGTGGACTTCATTCCATCGAGGCGCCGCAGTTCGGTATTGGCGGCGGCTAACTCGTCTCGCAGTATGCGCAGCTCATTGCGGTGCCGCGCCAACCGCTGCTGCAGCGTCCCTATCTCGGTGACGTCTTGTACCAGGCAAACGAGGCCGACGATCCTTCTGCTTCGATCTTGACAGGGGAGAAGCACCATCATCAGGTAGATGGTCTGCCCCTCGGCTGTCTTGCGGTTGACCAGGGGCAACTCCAGGCGAGGCAATTCCCCCGCCAACATGTCGGCCAGCTTCAATTCACTGCCTGTCAGTTCGGGCACCAGATCCAGCAGCCAGCAGCCCAGACAGGACGCACTCTGACAACCCTCGTGAAGGATGGATGTGGCGCCGCTCACCTCCACCACCTTCAGGTCGCGGTCGGTGATGGCGCAACCGATCCTGCGGTCTTGCAGTATCGATTGTGCTATGGTCGGGTGCACGTTAGCCTCCCGATGCAGCTTACGATGAAGCCACCAACAGCCGTCCCAGATGGCGGAAGAGGCTTTCCACCTCCTCACCGGTCTTGGCGCTGGAGAGATAATAGGCAGCTTTGAGGCTGGCGGCGACGGTTTCGATCTGCTCTGGGGTGAGTTGTTGCCGGTCAACCAGGTCGCGCTTGTTAGCGGCCAGGACAAGCTGGGCTCCCGGATTGGCCTCGAGCAGGTTGTCAGCGTAGGAGCGGAGGCTGTCGAGGGTCTGAGGCCGCGTCAGGTCGCAGACCAGCACCGCGCCGGCCGCGCCGCGCAGGTAGCTGGCTTGCACGCGGCTGAACTCCTCGCTGGCGGCCAGGTCCCAGAGCATCATCGTCAGCTCCACCGGCTGATGGGCATGGGGAATGACCACCGTCTTACAACTGACCTTGACGCCGCTGGCGCTGATGTACCTGTCGGTGAAGAGGTTGTAGACGAAGCGGCGCACGAGGTTGGTCTTGCCGACGGCGAAGTCGCCCAGCAGGCACACCTTTTTGCTCAGCACAGTTAAGGCAAACCTCCTTGTCTGTCTGGAATCGAAGGTGGTCTTGCTAATGTTGGATCGCAAACCTGTATCCTTGCCCTCGTTCGGTGATGATGTAACGGGAATGCGAGAGATCGGGTTCTATCTTCCTGCGCAGGCGATGAATGTGCACGCGCAGCGCGTCCTCGAACACCTCTTCCAGGGGCCACAGGCGACGCAGAAGAAAGTCGGTGGTAACGGTTCGACCTGCATTGCGCATGAGGATGTAGAGGATCTTGGTTTCGGTCGGCGTGAGGGACACCGGTTCCCCGTTGACGAGGGCCTCCTGGTGGGCGAAATCCACTGCCAGGCGGTCGTCCACCTGCGTCTGTGGGCCGAGGGTGTAGGCGAAGTCCCCGATACGGCGCAGCACACGCCGTACGCGGGCGACCAGTTCGCGGGGACTGAAGGGCTTGGTGATGTAGTCCTCGGCGAAATGGTCAATACCCTGGATGACCGTGTCCTCATCGACCACGGCGGTCAGCATGATGATCGGCAGGTCGGTGAACTGCTGCACGGTCCGAGCAAACTCGAAGCCGTCCATGCCGGGCATCATGATGTCCACGATGGCCAGGTGGGGCAGGCCGCGCCGGGAGATCACGTCCAGTGCGTCCCGTCCCGAGCGAGCAGTCCACACCTCGAAGCCCGCGTGTTCGAGCTTGTCTTTGACCAGGAGTAGAATGGCCGGGTCGTCATCCACCACCAGGGTACGTTGGAGTGGCGCGGAAGCATCGAGCATAACTGTATCCTTGCTAAGGCATTCTCTGTCGTTCGTCGATGTCTGCAACGGGGCCGCGTTTTCTGGAGTTCGACTGGCCCGCCACGGAGGGGTTCGCGAGGCTCACCACGCAGAGGCTTTCGCCGTCTTCGCCTGTCGCTGCCGTGAGTAAAGGAGAAAGCTCTCACCTTCCTCTTTGGCGCCCTGCTGCTGGTTATCGGGGGCGGTTCGACTGGCCCTTCGTCAGGCGCATCCCGAGCAGAGTCGAGGGGTCAGGACAGAGTTCACCGCACGGCGGATGGATGCATTAGTGAATCAGCGCAGGCAGGGTCCGCAGGATTGCTATTGCACTTCCTGTACGGTGGCGTGGCTAAGTTAGGGCCACGGGGTTTCGGGGAATGAAAACCAGGCCGTGCAGATGTAGACCCGATCTTTCGAGGTGCGCACGCTGATGAACTCCACCGTGCCTGCCTGTCCTAAGCTCATCCCAAGCGGCCTCGTGAGTATATCGAAAGCCAAGGTCCTGGGTTCGTCCCGGGCCCTTCGACCTCGCTTGGGATGAGGCCCGCCGAGGGGTCTATGATCCGTATGGTCGGTGTTGATGGGCACATAACTTCTCCGGCGGTAGTCTCGCGGTTGATTGTAGCAGACAAACGTTACGATGCACATTACGCTCTGCCTACACGACATGCCTGGCACACAAAAAAACGGGAGGAGCCTGGCTCCTCCCGTTTCTTCATGCTACTGGACCATCGCGGGCTGGATCCGTGGAACAGGCACTTCCACGCCCTCAATGCATGCTGGCGGTGGCATGTGCCCAGCGGCGCCCCTTTGGGGAACTCGAACCACATCGTGATCAGGTAGTCTCCGGTGCAAAACTCCAACCGGTGGGCCAGATTCACCGGCAAAGATAGGCGAAAACGGTTTTAGGTGGGGCAGTTGCCGCTGAGTCAGCCCGAAATCGCCATTCAGTGGGTAGGCTTCGGAGTTTTGCACCGAGTACTGGGTAGGCCAAGTCCTGGGTAGTGCGCACGCTGATGACCCCTACTGTGCCGGCGGGCACGGGCGCGGTGAGCGTCCCGCGGTCGTCTTGCGTCTCATTGGTTTTCGTGATGTTTGCCTTCCCTTCCTGAGAGAGGGAGAAAGGGGGTCAGGGAGACGGGAAGACAAGAAGCGGTCTCCTTGCCATGGTCATGGTGTCACCTTGTCATCTTGTCTCACCCGTCGCCGCCGCTTCCTCCGCTCCCGCTTCTGCGCGTGCCGGATGTCCCAGCGAAAGTCCCGCAGTAGCGTTTCCTCGTACTCTGTGAAGGGGCGAGGCTGCATGTCCTCGGGCAGGATCGCTCCCCTGGCGGCCATGTAGCGGGCAGCCAGGTTGCAGTAGATCTCCGCCCACTCGTGGTTCAGGGGAGCGGCCAGGCCGGCGCAGTAGAGATAGGCCAGCGCTTCGGCCAGGGTGGCCAGGCCGTCGCCGTCTCCCGTGGCCAGGCGGGCCAGCCGCTCCTCGGTGATCGCCTGCCAGATCC
>JACNHM010000475.1 GCA_014383605.1 Chloroflexota bacterium | reverse complement strand
GCACGGCGTTCTCCTCGTCGCTGGTGGGCAGAGCGTGAGGGTTGGCCGTCAGCCAACTCAGGTAGCGATCCAGCTCAAAATCCAGACACGCTCCCCCGTCATCCCCCCCAGGGTTGGGGGGGAAAGAGGAGGGGCGCCGCCGCACAAAACCCCCAAACTCGTCGTCGCCCGGACGAAAATCGGGATACTCCTGCAACAGGAACTCCTCCAGGTCGCGCTTCATAGCCCCGCTCTGGAACCGCTCCAGTTCTTTGACGTTCTCGGCGTCGTAGGCCAGGCCGTACTTGCCCTCGACCCGCCGATAGGCCAGCGGGGTGTTGGGCGTCTTGAGGATGGTACGTTTCACCTTTCGCCGGGGATCGTCGCCCGGATACGCATAGAGGGGGTTGTCGCTGACGTTGGAGTAAAAGTCGGTCGTCGCCCCGCCGATGTCCAGGGCCATGATGTTGCCCAGGCCCGGTTCATCGCCATACCCCTTGGCCAGCAGGTTGATGCCGCGGAAGGCCGCGCGCGGGGTGGGGATGAACGGCGCGCTCATGTACTCCTCCACCACGTCGAACCCCTTGCCCCGAATGATGATCGTCTGGAACACCTCGCGGATGGCCTCGTTGACCACTTCGATGTGGAAAGTGTTGACCTCTGGCATGACATTGAGCGTGAGGCGAATGTCCACCCCCTCGGCCTGGTAGATGCGCTCGATCTCGCGGCGGATGTCCTGGTTGCCGGCGTAGATCACCGGCACGCCGTAGCGGGCATAGGTGGCCGCTTTGGAGAACTTGGCCAGCAGGCGGGCGTTATGCAACTGGGTCTCGGTATCCCCGCCGAAATCCACCCCGCCGGCCTGGAGGATGATCTCCGGCTGGTCTTGCTCGTAGATGGCCAGGGCCTGTTCCTCAGTGAGCATCCCCTGATAGCTGTTCAGCAGCTTGGCCCCAGCGGTGAGGGCTGCCAGGTCGGCAGCGAAGCCGCTCTCCTCCTTGACCAGGGCCACTGTGACCATCTTGAGCCCCCCTTTGGCGCTGGAGCAGGGCAGCTTGATGTCGAACTGGGCCATCTCTCGCGCCAGGGGCTCCCAGTCGCCCCGCCGCTCACATTCTTCTTTGACGCCCAGCCCATCGGCCAGCGAGAGGCGCAGGTCTTCGACGATGGTAGGCACGTACTGCAGGGTGAATTCCTCCATCGCTGTATCAAAGGCGCCGATCTTGGAAAAGGTGCTGCCAAAGTCCACCACCAGCACCTTTTTGTTCTCCAGGTCTGCCTCACTGCGGATGCCCATCTGTCGCCGCTCGCGGGCCACGACGTCCTCGTCCATGGCCTCGGCCGTTTCGGTGATGTACAGGTCTTCGTCGGCCTGGCTGATGTTCTTGTCGAAGAACCACGGGCTGCGCTCTCGAACTCGATCCACGCGCTCGATCTCGTCCTCTACCTTGATCCCGTCGAACTCGTCAATCACGCAGCCGCCGTCCACGATCTTGGTGCGGCATTTGCCCACCATCTCGTAGCGCTTGTCCAGCACGGTGATCTGGGGAGCCTGGTACAGCCCCACCTGCAGGGCCAGGTCCAGCGTATCGGCGCTGACCATGCCGCATTGCCCGGTGGGATAGTTGGCCTCGTCCACGAAGCTGAGCAGCATCGCTTCGTAGTTGCGCCTCCACTGGCGGGGATGATCGCGCTTGCACGCCTCCTCCGGCGAAATGGCCCACTCGAAAAAGTTATCCAGCGTGACCGGCCCCTCGTAGCCGCCCAGGAGCGCCAGGTGCAGGATGTTGTACATCGCCCCCAACTTGAGCTGCCTTTTGCGGCCCATCAGCCGGGGATCGGCCCAGATGTCGGGTTGATCACCCTTGTGGAAATCCTCGGCCACCTGCTTGACGATGTCGCAGCTCTCGACGACGTCCTGGGCTTTGGCCTCGTGGTGGGCTTCGGAGAAGCTGACCACGTGGACGATGTCGGGATCCATGTACATCTGCCAGTAGGTAGAGATAGCCAGATGGCCTTTGGCCCCGTTTAAGTTGGGCGGGAAACTGGAAAGGCCACCACGCGTCTCTTTGATGATGTGGAAGTTAAAGTGGCGGGTCAGCGGCTCGATCAGTTCGTAGGCCCCCTGGAACTTGGCCAGGTCGTTGAGCCCCGAAGCGCCGGGCGGCAGGTCGTACATCATCTGCATCACGTAGTGCTTGATGCCCATCTTGAGCGCCACCACGCCGGCGACGACGTGATCGGTCACCAGCAGGTCGTCGGTGCTGTTGCGCAGTTGCCACTGGTGCGGATCGTTGATCTCGACGGCTTTATCGCGGGCCGCCCACCAGCGCATCACCTCGAAGTGCTCATCAAAGCTATCGCGGATGGAGATGGGACCGCGCCCGTCCAGCTCGTTGTAAAAGAAAATCGGCACCGCCGGGAAGGGCATGCGGAACTCGCCCTCGAAGAGCTTGGCCAGCTCGACCAGCTCGTCGGTGCCGGAATAGATGCGCGTCAAGGGGTAATTGCCCCGCTGCGTGGCCTCCTTGAGCCGCCGCAGGTCTTCTTTGCTGCGAATGGGCACGCCGCCTTGCCCCTTGAGGTACTTGTCGGGGTCCTCTTCGCCGCGCACAAACTTGGCCAGGTACTCCTGGGCCGGCTGATCGGGCGCCAGCGAGACGATCTCCAGACATTCGGCCTCGGCCAGCATCTCGACGGCCTCCACCGTCGGCTCGATGCTATCGGCGGCGACGCCGATGTGGGCGCGGATGATGGGCCGGTTCTCCAGCTCGCGCACCTGGCGGACCCGCTCCAGCAGTGTATCGGCCCATTGGATCTCTTGCTCTGTCTCAATGACAGCTCTGCCCTGGGCGAACGCTTCCAGTTCCTCCATGGTGATAAAGTCATCCACCACCAGGCCAAAGAAACCCCGAAAGGCGTCAATGTCGCCGTAATTCTCGGCGATTTCGTCCAGGTCGTAGTTGCGGTCCTCCGGCGGCGAGAACTTGTCCTCCTGCACCGGCAGGCCGGTCATGGCCCGCACCAGGTTGGCCGCTGGCCGCAGCCCGCCAAAGGCGTAGCGGATGCCGCTCTCGCGGGGCAGCAGGCGATGCTTGGCCGCCTTTTCGATGAACTCGGCGATGAGCTTGTCCACGTGCAGGTCGCCCAGCCGCATGGAGATGGCCACCAATTCAGGCCGCGATTCGCGGATCTTGTTGATCACGTCCTCGATGGGCACGGCTGGGCCCAGCTTGACGGCCATGTGGCCCTCGCCCCGGTCTTCCATCCACTCGGCAAAGGTCTCCACCCCCAGCGAGTGGACGCAGTCGCCAATGGAACCGGCCATCACGCGGCGTTTTTTGGTCGGTGTTTCTGTGTCAGTACTCATGGTACTCCTCCTAATTTGGAGATTGGAGGTTGGAAGTTGGATGTTGGATGCTGAATTGTCAGACCTTCCAACCTCTAATTTCTAACCTCTAACTTCCAGAAATGTTATCAACGCCTCCAAACTCGCCAACCCATATCTCTGCGGGGTGCGAGCCTCACCCGCGTCCCGGCCCAAATAGTCTTTGCCCAACAGCGCGCCGGCCCAGGCGATCACCTCGTCCATGGTGGGCGTCTCCACGTCGGCCAGCCTGGCGATGGCCCGGCTGACGGCCAGGCCAAAGGGCACGTCCTCGGCCAGGTAGCGGGCGTGAAAGTCG
>JACNHM010000338.1 GCA_014383605.1 Chloroflexota bacterium | reverse complement strand
TGAAAGGCGTCATCGAACGCATCACCTTCCATAGCGAAGAAGACGGCTACACGGTGGCCCAGCTCACGCCGGAAGGCAAGGAGTACACCGTCCCCGTGGTGGGCAACATGCTGGGCATCAACGTGGGCGAGTCGGTGGAGCTTTCCGGCGACTGGACGACCCATCCGCAATACGGCCGCCAGTTCCGCGTGGAGAGCTTCCGCACCATCCTGCCCGCCACCATCGCCGGCATCCGCAAGTACCTGGGCTCCGGGCTCATCAAAGGCATCGGCCCTGTGACGGCGAAGCGCATCGTGCGCCGCTTCGGGCTGGACACGCTGAGCGTCATCGAGGAGGAGCCGCGGCGGCTGCGGGAGGTGCTGGGCGTGGGCCCCAAGCGGGTGGCAATGATCGAGCGTGCCTGGGCCGAGCAGCAGCAGATCAAGGAAGTGATGCTCTTCCTGCAATCGCACGACGTCAGCACCGCCCTGGCCGTGAAAATCTACAAGCAGTACGGCGACGCCGCCATCAGCGTGGTCCGCAACGACCCCTACCGCCTGGCGCGGGACGTCTACGGCATCGGCTTCCTCACCGCCGACAAGATCGCCCGCAACTTAGGGATCCCCGCCGACGCGCCGGAGCGGGTGGCCGCCGGTGTCAGCTACGTCCTCAGCCAGAAGGCCGACGAGGGCCACGTCTACGTCCCGCAGCAAGAACTGGTGCGCGAGAGCGGCAAGATCCTGGCCGTGCCCCCGGCGCTGGTGGAGCAATCCATCGAGACGCTGCGCGCCGACGAACAGATACACGTGGAAGAGCGGTTGCAGGTTGCAGGTTCCAGGTTTCAGGTTGCCGAAGAGCGGGCGGTCTACCTGGTGCCGTTCTACTACGGCGAGATCGGCGTGGCAGGACGGCTGAAACGGTTGCTGGAGGCAGCAGAGGATCGCCTCTTCGCCTTCCGGCAGTTCGACTGGCCGCCGGGCTTCGCCGCCGTGCAGCGCCAGACGCGGCTCCGGCTGACCCCCGAACAACAGGAGGCCGTGCGCATCGCGCTCACGCAGCGGGTCACCGTGCTCACCGGCGGGCCGGGGACGGGCAAAACGGTCACCGTGCAGACGGTCATCCGGTTGCTGGAGGCCGCGGGGTTGCGCTACGCCCTGGCTGCGCCCACGGGCCGCGCCGCCAAGCGGCTCAGCGAGGCCACGGGCCGTCCGGCCAAGACCGTGCACCGGCTGCTGGAGGTCACCGGCGGCGGGGGCTTCCACTTCGGACGCCACGAGGAGAACCCGCTGGCCGTGGACATGCTCGTCGTGGACGAAGCCTCCATGCTCGACCTGCTGCTGACCAACCACCTGCTGAAGGCCATCCCGCCGGGGGCGCACCTGCTGTTGGTGGGCGACATTGACCAGCTTCCTTCCGTGGGCGCGGGCAACGTGCTGGGGGACATCATCGAATCGGGCGCCGCCGCCGTGGTGCGGCTGACCACCATCTTCCGCCAGGCGGAGACCTCCTACATCGTGCGCAACGCCCATCGCATCAACCAGGGGCAACTGCCCCTCTTCGCCAGGGACGCCAGCGACTTCTTCCTGTTCAAGACCGACGACCCCGAGCGGGCGGCGGAGCTGGTGGTGGAGTTGGTGCAGACGCGCATCCCGCGCAAGTTTGGCTTCCGTCCCGACGACATCCAGGTGCTCAGCCCCATGTACCGCGGCGCCGCCGGCGTGACCAACCTCAACCGACAGTTGCAGGAGACGCTGAACCCGCCGGCGGACAATAAGCCGGAGCGTTCCACTGGTGGCCACACCTTCCGCCTGGGCGACCGCGTGATGCAGGTGCGCAACAACTACGACAAGGAGGTCTACAACGGCGACCTGGGCCGCATCGCCTCCCTCGACCCCATCGAGCAGCGGATGACGGTGGACATGGACGGCCGCCGCGTGGATTACGACTTCTTGGAGTTGGATGAGCTGGTGCACGCCTTCGCCATCTCCATCCACAAGAGCCAGGGCAGCGAATACCGCGCCGTCGTCGTGGTGCTGCTGCCCACGCACTACGTGATGCTGCAACGCAACCTGATCTACACCGCCGTGACGCGGGCCCAGAAGCTGGTGGTCATCGTGGGCAACATGCGCGCCCTGGCCATCGCCGTGGGCAACGACAAGATCGCCGACCGCCACAGCGGGCTGGCCGAGCGGTTGCGGGGGGTAGATCGGTAAATTGGTAAAGTGGTAAACTGGTACATTGGTGTGGCGAGGGCCGCTTTGTCCCCAATCTACCAATCTACCAATTTCCCAATCTACCAGTATAGCAGGGATTGGAGCTGAACGTGACCAACAAACATGCCGATCTGAACGAACCCCTGACCCTGCGCCTGACCGCCATAGCGCATGGCGGCGAAGCGCTGGGGCGGCACGGGGGCAAGGTGATCTTCGTGCCCTACGCCATCCCCGGTGAGACGGTGCGCGTGCAGGTGGTGGAAGAGAAAGCTCGTTGGGCGCGGGCGCGGCTGCTGGAGGTGCTGGAGCCCAGCCCCGACCGCGTCGCGCCGCCCTGCCCCTACTTCGGCCCTGGCCGCTGCGGCGGCTGCCAGTGGCAGCACATCGCCTATCCCCGGCAGCTTGCGCTCAAGCAGGAGATCGTGCGCGATCAACTGACCCGCCTGGGCCATCTGGACGACCCGCCCGTGCGCCCCACCCGCGCCGTGGGCCAGCCGTGGGGCTACCGCAACCACGTGCAATTCGCCGTGGACCCGCAGGGCCACATCGGCTTCTATGCCGCCGGCAGCCACCAGGTCATTCCCGTGGATCGCTGCCTGCTGCTGCATCCACTGCTGGACGAACTACACCAATTGCTCGATCTGGAGTTGCCCGAACTGACCCGCCTCAGCCTGCGGGCGGGCGTCGCCACCGAGGATCAGATGCTCGTCCTGGAGACACAGGAAGACGAAGCGCCGGAGCTGGAGGTGGACTTGCCGGTCTCCTGCGTGCTGCTGCGCCACCGCCAGCCGCCGCTCATCCTGACCGGCCGCGGCCACATCGAAGAAGAAGTCGCCGGGCAACGCTACCGCGTCTCGGCGGGCAGCTTCTTCCAGGTGAACACGGTGGGGGCCGAGGCGCTGGTGGAGGCAGTGGCCGCTGTCCTGGAGCCGGGGCCAGACGACCGCTTGCTCGACGCTTACTGCGGCGTGGGGCTCTTTGGCCTGGCGTTGGCCGAGCGGGTGGCCGAGGTCATCGGCATCGAGGTGGCTTCCATCGCCAGTCTCGATTTCGTCTGGAACGGCGAGATCAGGGGGCTGGAGAACGTGACGCTGATCGAAGGGCCGGTGGAAGAGGTGCTGGCAGCGTGGGTGACGGCTATGGAAGCCCCGCCGACGAGCTTCGGGGAAGCCGTTGACCTGGCCGTAGTGGACCCGCCGCGGCGGGGCATGGGGGTTGAGGCCGTGGCGGCGCTGGCCCGGCTGGGGCCGCGGCGCGTGGCCTACGTCTCCTGCGATCCGGCCACGCTGGCCCGCGACGCCCAGGCCTTCACCCAGGCCGGCTACCGGCTGGTGGAGGTACAGCCGGTGGACATGTTCCCGCAGACCTACCACGTGGAGTCTGTGGGGCTGTACGTGAAGGCGGCTTGAAAACAACTCTCTCCCTCTGGGAGAGGGCCAGGGTGAGGGGTTAGCCTGTGAGGTTGTACGTGAAGGCGCTTGAAAACAATGCGCCGGAAGGGATGGGAAAGGCCATGAAACGAGTGGTCAGCGTCAGTTTGGGCAGTTCGCGGCGGGATCACCGGGTGGAGTTGGAGATGTTGGGGCAGCGGGTGCTCGTCGAGCGCATCGGCTGCGACGGGGACGAGGTGCGTGCTCGCCAGCTCTATCGGGAGCTGGATGGCCAGGTGGATGCCTTGGGCGTCGGCGGCATGGACCTGGGGCTGCGGGTGTACGACAGGTGCTACCCTCTTCACGCCCCTCTCAAGATCGTGCAGGACGTGCGCCAGACGCCACTGGTGGACGGCGACGGCGTGCGCCGCATCGTGGAGCGGCAGGTGATACAGCGGGTGGAGGCGGAGATCGGCGACGAGCTCCATCCCAAGCGGGCCCTGATCACCACCGCCGTGGACCGTTTCGATATGGCCTTATCGTTCCACGACGCTGGCTACGACACGGTCTACGGCGACTTCATGTTCTCCCTGGGTCTGCCCATCCCCATCAAGGGGCTGCGCACGCTGCGTTTCCTGGCCGCGCTGCTGCTGCCCGTGCTCGGCCGCTTGCCTTTCAGCATGCTCTACCCCACGGGGGAAAAGCAGGAGGTCATCGTGCCCAGGTGGGGCCGCTGGTACCGCTGGGCCACGGTCATCGCCGGTGACTTCAACTACGTCAAGCGGCACATGCCCGAGCGGCTGGATGGCCAGAGCATCGTCACCAACACCACCACCGCCGAGGACGTGGAGCTGCTGCGCCAGCGGGGGGTGAAATACCTGATCACCTCCACGCCGCGGCTGGGCGGGCGCACCTTCGGCACCAACGTCATGGAGGCGCTGCTCGTCGCCCTGGCGGGCAAGGGCCGTCCCCTCAGCCACGAGGAGCTGCTGGAGATGATGCAGCAGGTGGAGATCAGCCCCACGATCACGCGGCTGAATTAGAACCCCTGGAGCTTGCTCAGGTCGGCAATGCCGTCGGGCAGGGCGGCGATGTGCTGCACCAGTGCCAACCGCGCCGCCCGCAACTCCGGCTCCTCAGCCATCACCAGCACGGCGTCGAAGAAGCGGTTGATGGGCGCCACCAGCACCCGCAGCGCCTGGCCCAGCGGGTCCACGCTGCCATCGGGAGAGATCGTCGGGCGCAGCGCCTGCCAGGCGGCGTGCAGCTCGTCGGTGGCCGGTTCCACGTAGCGTTGGGGGGCCAGCTCGTAGCGTTCGGCCAGCGGCCGCACGATGCGCTTGCAGCGGGCGTAGGCGACGAGGATGTCGTTCCAATCCGGCCGCTCCACCCAGCGGGCCAGTTCCTGCGCTGCCGTGTAGGCCCGATAGGGGTCGTCGCCCCGCTCGGCCAGCACCGCCTCCACCACGTCGTGCGGCAACCCCTGATCCCGCAGCCAGCCGTAGAGCCGGTCGCGCACGAAGCCCAGTACCTGATCGAGCACAGCGTCGTCGGCGTTCACCGGCAGCAGCGCCGCGGCCTGGGCCAGCGCCTGTCGCAGGGGCAGCGAGACCTGGGCCTGGATGAGATTCTCCACGACAGCCAGGGCAGCGCGGCGCAGGCCGAAGGGGTCGGCGCTGGAGGTGGGCGCCAGGCCCACGGCAAACAGCCCCACGAGGCTGTCCAAGCGGTCGGCCAGGTTGAGGGCCAGGCCAGGACCGCTCAGAGGCTCATCCGGCCGCACGACGTATTGCTCGCCGATGGCCTGGGCCACGGCCGGCGGCTCACCGCTGCGCAGGGCGTAGATCCCGCCCATGACCCCCTGCAGCGAGGTGATCTCCACGACCATGGTGGTGGCCAGATCGGCCTTGCTGAGCACGGCCGCGCGCGCGGCGAAGGCTTTGTCTTCGTCAGCGAGGTCAAGAAGATCGGCTATGGCCGGTGTGAGCTTCTCCAGCCGGCGGACCTTGTCCAGCATCGAGCCCAAACGTTCCTGGAAGGTCAGCGTCGCCAACCGTTGGTTGAACGCCTCCAGCGGACGCCTGCTGTCGTCCCGCACGAAGTAGGCAGCGTCGGCGTAGCGGGCCCGGATGACCGCCTCGTTGCCGCGGGTCACCAGCTCCGCATCGCCGTCGGCGCCATTGGCCACGGTGATGAAGTAGGGCAGCATCCCGCCGGCCTCGCCCACCACGGGGAAGTAGCGCTGCTGCTTCTTCATCACGGTGATCAGCACCGGCTTGGGGACGGAAAGGTAGGCCGGGTCGAAGCGGCCCAGCAGCGGCAATGGCTGTTCGACCAGGTTGGTGACTTCCTCCAGCAGCGCTTCATCGTCAGGCACACGACCGCCGACCGCGGCCGCCAGGCTCTGGATACCCGCGAGGATCTGCCGCTGGCGCTCCTCCTGATCGAGCACCACGCCGGCGTCGGCGATGGCCTCGCCGTACGCGGCGGCGGAAGTGATGGTGATCGCCGGCGAGCCGTGCGGCCGCACACCGCGGCTGACGCGCCCACTGAGCACGTGGGCGTACTCGAAGGGCACCACCTGATCGCCGTGCAGCGCCACCAGCCAGCGCAGGGGACGGCTGAAGCTAACGTTACTGCTGTTCCAACGCATGGGCTTGCGGAAGCGCAGCCCCGCCACCAGGTTCCGCAGCAGGTCGGGAAGCAGGAGATGGGTAGGATCGCCTTGCACCCGCCTGACGGCGTAGACGTAGCTCCCTCCACTCTCTTCCCGCACTTCCAAGTCGGCCACGGCCACACCTTTACTGCGGGCGAAGCCTTCGGCGGCTTTGGTCGGCTGGCCATCGGCGTCGAAGGCTCGCTCCGCCGGCGGCCCGCGGAACTCCTGCGTCTCGGAGGTCTGCTGGGCGACCAGGTTCTGCACCTGCAGGACGATGCGCCGCGGCGTGCCGCGGACGGCAATGCCCTCGTGCCTCAGCCGGGCCTCGGCCAGAGCGGCGTTCGCTGCTTCCTGCAGTTGGGCAATGCCATCGCGCAGGTCGCCGGAGGGCAGTTCCTCGACGCCAATCTCCAACAGCAGGTCAGCGGCGGGTTGGGTGATGGGCGCTGGTGCGGACACCGCAGGCCGCTCACAGCGCAGGGCCAGCACGTCGTCCGGCAGGAACGGAAACTCCAGCCGCCGCCGCTGCTCCACGTAGGCTTCGGCCACCGTGCGGGACATGTCCCGCATGCGGCGGAAGTAGTTGGCCCGCTCGGTGACCCCCACCGCCCCGCGGGTGTCCAGGATGTTGAAAGTGTGGGAGCACTTGAGGACGTAGTCGTAGGCGGGGATAACCAGCCCGCACTCGATGGCTGCCCGGCACTCCGCCTCGTACAGGTCGTACATCAGCTTCACCCGCTCCACGTCAGCCACGTTGAAGGCGTATTCGCAGTGCTCGATTTCGGGCGTCTTCAGCACGTCGCCGTAGCTGTGCCGGTCATCCCACCGCAGGTCCCACACTTCCTTCACATTCTGCAGGAACATGGCGATGCGCTCCAGCCCGTAGGTGAGTTCCACGGAGACGGGATCGAGGTCCAGACCGCCCGCTTGCTGGAAGTAGGTGAACTGGGTGATCTCCAGCCCATCCAGCCACACCTCCCAGCCCAGGCCCCATGCGCCCAGCGCCGGGCTCTCCCAGTTGTCCTCCACGAAACGCACGTCGTGGGCCTCCAGATCAATGCCCATGGCCCGCAGGCTCTCCAGGTACAGCTCCTGAGGGTTGCCGGGGTCCGGTTTGAGGATGACCTGGTACTGAGTGTGCATCTGCATGCGGTTGGGATTCTCGGCGAAACGGCCGTCGTCGGGCCGGTAGGAAGGCTCCACGTAGCCCACGTTCCAGGGCTCGGGGCCCAGCACGCGCAGCGTGGTGGCCGGATTGGCCGTGCCCGCGCCCAGCTTCTCGCTGTAGGGTTGCCAGATCAGGCAGCCCTGGTCGGCCCAGAAGCGTTCCAGCCGCATGATCATCTCTTGGAAGGTCAGTGCTTCGTCAGGCATTTTCGTCTTTCCAGCCTCTGTTCAGATCTCCAGGTAAGCTTCTCTGCTCCCAATTGCCAAGCGCATGTCCGCCTGATCCAACAGGCCACCGAAGCCTAGCAATAGCGGCACATCGTTAGTCAAGGCCAGATGTGCATAGATGGTGAGTTCCGGCGATTGATGGCCAGCCTCATCCAGCAGTACACAGCCGATAACCCCCTCAATGATAGGCAGGCTGCATTCCGGTCTGTCCACGATGCCGTGAATGCTGCTCTCACCCAGCTTCAGCACAGGACATTGCTCCCAAAGATCTTTGGGAATCAGCGAGGTGGGCGCACCGGTGTCAATGATCGCATGCTCTGGAACGGTGAACCCTGTCACTCCAGATCCAAAGGCCGTCAGGCAGAGAATCCGCGTGATTTGCAGGAGCGGATTGTCTGGGTCTGGCCTCTGCCATATTGCCAGGCGGATTTCAGTAGACATAAGGTCTATCTTCCAGGAAAAAGACGAGCGTTGGTTCGCTGGATGGCACGACTTGAGCAGCTTGCTCCTTGGCCTGCCGCCGGCTCTTGCTGGCCGCTACCACCTGCTGGTTATACACTACGATCCACTGGCCAAGGTAGCGCTGCATCAACTCGTCCATGTGTTCAAACATCCACTGTTCGTCTTCCCAGAAGCGCTCTGGCGGTGGGCAGAATCCCCCTTTGTCGGCGAAATGCTCTCTGAACTCCTCAACAGTCATGTGATCAATTGTGTAAACCGCCATTTTCCTCCTCCCCTACATGCACGCCGGGTTCCCCGCGCTGCCAGGCATCTTCGAAGTGCAGCTCGGTAGCTTCACGGATATTGCTCATCAGTTCGTCCAGAGACGCTCCTTGAGTAAATACATCTGCTCCAATACCCCGAGCGCACCAGTTCTCGCCATCGAAATACGTCTCAAACTTCGCCAGCATCTTTCTCCTCCACGTGTTGCCTCTGCATTTGCGTCCAATTCTCCGCCTGCTGACTCAGGTAGCGCTCCAGCTCAGCACCGGCGGCGGCCAGATCGCCCCAGAGTTCGTCGGCCTTGGTTTGCCCTGCCTTCAGTGCCTCCTCCATGTCAATGCCGCACTGGTAAGCCAGCTTGAACAGGAAAACGAAGAGGTCGGAAAGCTCCGTCGCCAGTTCCGCCCGCACGGTCTCTACGCTATCCGCGCCTTTGTACCCTTCGAGGTGCAGGACGAGCCGCGCCACTTCGCCCAGTTCCTCCAGGGCGTGGATGAGGGTGTGGCTGGGGCTGACCCGGTGCCAACCCCGCTGACGGTCCCATTCTTCTAGCCAGCGCTGATACTCGCTAATCTGCATGGGCTTCCTGTCCCGAAGAAACCAATGCTCCCTTGTTTGAGCCGGTCTCCCGACCGGCGTCGGTGCGACGGGGGTCAGGAGACCGCCTTTGAACCGCCAAGTTTTCTGGGGACGCCAGCAGCCGCCGCACGGTGCGCAGAAAGCCCACCGACTTCAAGCTGCGCTCCAGTTGGTACAGGATGTAGCGTTGCAGCAGCCTCTCCACCTCGGCGTGCAGTGCCGGGGTGAGCCGCAGCCGAGAGCAGGTCTCCCAATCGCGGGTCTGCAGGAAACGCAGCACCTTGAGCGCATTCAGCGACAGCGGCTCGGCGGCTGGGCGGTCGTTTGCCGGACGCTCGATCAATCCCTCGCCGCAGCGGGGGCAGAGCACGCCGCCCGCGGCCGGGCTCCAGAAGTTGTCCACCGGCTCGATGTCCGCCTGGCAATGCACACACTGAAAGAGCTGCGGGCGGTAGCCGACCAGCGCCAGCAACCGCAACTCGAAGAAACGGGCCAGCAGCGACAGATCCTGCGCCTCGCCCAGCCAGCCCAGCGTCGCCAGCAGCACATCGAACAGCGGCCGGTTCTCGTCCCCCTCCTGCGTGAAACGGTCCACCAGCTCGGCCACGTAGTAACCGTAGCTGATGCGGTGCAAATCCTCGCGCAGCGGGCGGAAAGCGTGGATCGTTTCCGCCTGGGTGACGATGTCCCAGGTGCGCCCCTTGGCCACCAGGAACTGGCTGTGGGCGAACAACTCCACGTGCCCCGCCTTGCGGCTGGTGATCTTGCGCACGCCCTTGGCCAGCAGCGACTGCTTGCCCATGCCGGGGGTGAAGACTGTCAGCACGCGGTCGGCCTCGCCCTGATCCCGCCGCCTGAGGACGATCGCTTCCGTTCGATAGAGCCGCTCTCTCCTCATCCTCCCCGCGCCGTGTTGTACTTGTACGGTCTTCCCCAGTTCTTGGCCATCTTGGCATCGAACAGCGCGTCGGCGTCCAGGTCGAGGGCCGAGAGCAGGTGAAAGATGCGGATGATGGCGTCCGTCAACTCCTCGCCCACCGCCTCCAGCGGCAGACCCTTCTTGTAAGCATCGGTGGCCTCGCTGATCTCCGTGTGGATCAGCGCCAGCATCTCCCAGATGCGGCTGTGCTCGGCCGAGAACCCCTTGGCATCGCACATCGCCCGCACCTCGGCCACTTTGGCATTCAGCCCGCCAGCCGCTTCAATGGTCTCCTCAGTCACTTCTTCTCCCTCGTTTGCCTGCCTTTGCAGACGCTTTGCTTGCGGGCATTATACCACCGCCTCTGAGGCCGCGCAAACGACCAAAAAGGCCACGCCTTTCGACGTGGCCCCTTTCGTTCACCGCTCGCCAGCTTTCAGCGAGGCAAGTCTTCGGGCATGAAGGCCCCCGGCAGCAGTTCTTCTACGGTGAAGGTACGGTAACGTCCCTCGGCGTCGGCCACGTAGACCGGCATCTGGTAGTTGAACTCGGCCAGCACCTGGCGGCAGGCACCGCAGGGAGGACCACCGCAGGAGGTGACCACGGCCAGCGCCTCGAACTCCCGCTCCCCTTCGGAAACGGCTTTGAACACCGCCGCCCGCTCGGCGCAGATGGACAGCCCGTAGGAGACGTTCTCCACGTTGCAGGCCGCGTAGACCCGGCCGGAACGACCCAGGAGCGCCGCCCCTACCGCAAAGCGGGAGTAAGGGGCATAGGCTCGCTGGCGGGCGTCCTGCGCCAGTCCGATCAACTGCTCTGGTATCATAGCCAGCATCTCCTTTGACGCCAGCCCCAGTCTATCCGCTATCGAGCAGATAGCTCAACAGGATGGCGACCAACCCCGCGCCGATCATCTTCAAGCCCGAGAGGATCAGGCTGTCCTTGGCCACTCGTCCCAGAAAGGCGCCCAGAGCGAAAAGTGTGACCAGAGCCATCCCCAGGGAGAGATAGTAGCTGACGGTAACGTCTCCCAGGAGGGAGATGAAGAAGAAAGGCGACAGCACCATCAGCGCTGCGGCGAAGGGGGCCAGGCCATCTACCAGGGCTACGATGATCACCGCCGCCCTCGAGGCCCGGCCGATCTTGGTTCCGCTCAGGTCGGACAGGGTGTGGTTCTCCAGGACGTCCAGGTCCCGCTTGCGCTCAGCCGACTCCGTCAGGTAGGCTCCCCACAATCCCGAAATCCCCATGGCCACACAGGTGCTCAGGCCAGTGGTGATCACGATGGCGGGGGTGCGCACGCCCGCGGTGTAGTTGCCCATCAGGACACCAATGATGGTCAACACGCCGTCGAAGGCGTTCATGGCGAAGTAGCGCCGCGCGATCTCGCCAATCTCGGCGATGTTGTCATATTCTCGAAGCTGTCGTAGTGCTCGATACAGAAATCCCATCTACAAGTCCATTATAGTAAGGCGTCCTGGGGGGTTTCGGCGTCCTCGATGATCATCTTGCCCGCCACCACCTCGTCTATGGAGTGCACCGTGCCGCCGTTTTCCTTGATCACCTGTTCCACTTTCTCATAATCGAGGTCACTTCCTTCGATGGTGATCTTGGCATTCTCCACCTTGCGGTCAATTTCGTTGATGCTGATGTTGACGGCCTCGACGCCGTGAAGCGCGCTTAACTGGCCGGCGAGTTCTATGATGGTGGGCTCGTGGGGTTTCAACACATCGAGCACTAGACGTCTGATCTTGGCCATAGTTTAGTTCACTCTCCCTTTCTATCTATTCTCTATTCTTTCGGGGTCTGGCGCAACCCATTCCTCTAGGAAGTCGAGGGGGGAGACGGGGTTCCCGTCTCTTCCGTCTCTTTCCGCCTCACCCGGGCGGGGACGCCGTAGGCCACACTGCCCGGCGGCACGTCTCGGGTCACCACAGAACCGGCTCCCGTCTTGGCGCCCGCCCCCACGCGCACCGGTGCCACCAGCATCGTGTCACTGCCAATGAACGCTCCTTCCTCGATGATCGTGCGGTGCTTGTGCACGCCGTCGTAGTTGCAGGTGACCGTCCCGGCGCCGATGTTGGCCTCCGCACCCACCACGGCATCGCCCACGTAGCTGAAGTGGCCCATCTTGACGCCAGGCCCCAGGTAGGAGTCCTTCACTTCGCCGAAATTGCCCATGTGCACGCCCCGCGCCAGGTGCGCCCCTTTGCGCAGATGGGCGAAGGGGCCGACGTCCACGTCGTCTTCCAGCCGCGCCTCTTCGGCCACCGAAAGCTTGATCGCACAGCGGTCGCCCACGGTGGTATCCACGAGCAGGCAGTTGGGGCCGATAGCACACCGGCTGCCGATGCGCGTCTCGCCCCGCAGGTGGGTGTTGGGATAGATCACCGTGTCCTGGCCGATTTGCACCGTGGCGTCAATGTAGGTGGTCTGCGGATCCACCAGTGTGACCCCTGCCAGCATCCAACGACGGTTGATGCGCTGCCGCATCACCTTCTCGGCCTCGGCCAGGTGCACGCGGGTGTTGATGCCCAAACACTCCGCCTCGTCGTCGGTGGTCACCGCCGCCACGCCAACGCCCTCGGCAACCGCTATGCCCACGCTGTCGGTCAGATAGTACTCCCCCTTGCGGCTGAGCGGCAGGCGAGGCAGGCAGGCCCACAGCCAGGGCGCATCGAAGCAGTAGACCCCGGCGTTCAGCTCGCCGATGGCCCGCTGCTCCGGCGTGCAGTCCACTTCCTCGACAATGCCCAGCACGCAGCCGGCACTGTCCCGCAGCACACGTCCGAAGCCGCGGGGGTCTTGGGCCAGCAGGGCCAGCATGGTCACCGGGCCACGGCCCTCCGCGTGCAGCGCCAGCAGCCGCTGCAGTGTCTCCACGGTCAACAGGGGCATGTCGGCGTAATAGACCAGCACGACGTCACTGCGGCCCTCCAGCAATGGTCGGGCTTGCAGCACGGCGTGGCCCGTGCCCAACCGCTCCTCCTGCACCACGTACTCGACAGTGTCCCCTAGCACTTCCCGTATCTGCTCCATGCCGTGGCCCACGACCAGCACCGGTTGGCCCGCGCCCAATAGCGCGGCCGTCTCCACACCGTAGCTGACCATGGGCTTGCCCGCCAGCGGGTGCAGCACCTTAGGCCGCTCTGATTTCATGCGCGTGCTTTCGCCCGCGGCCAGTATGACGACGGCCAGGTTCATATGTGCTCTCCTGGTAGGCGTTCAGAGTTGGTGATGGTCTCTCTCTTGTTCGCGGTGGTCTCTGACCACCGCCTGGCGACCGCGGGCCGGTCAGAGACCGGCCAGGAACCAGAGGAGTATGGTTTTGAACAACAAAAACCCAAGACCGGCCGCGCTCCCGCGCTGACCTTGCCTTGGGTCTTATCCACAAAGCCTATGCACATGTCAGGATAGCCAGAATCGCTCTGACTGGGAGGTTGTTCGTCCATCAATGCTCAGATACTGGAACCCGCAAATCCGCCACCATTCATTCTACCACATTCTGCCGTTTCGTGCAATCTGCTGGGGAAGGAAACAAGTAGACAAGGGAGCAGTCAGCGCGCTTACCTTTCCTTCCCTGTGTACCTGTATCCTTGTCTACTTACCGGATGAGCCCGTTGCCATCCAGATCTGGCGGCAGTTCCACGTCCAGCAGTTGCAGGACAGTAGGCATCATGTCCACGATGCTGAGGCCACCCGCAGGCAGCGCATGGCCGGCAACGTAGAGGAAGGCATCGTCGTAGGTGTGCATGCCCACCATGGCCTGGTCCTTGTGCGTGAAGTGCGGCTTCCACAGCGCGCCCTTGGGGTCGTAGCCGTCCACCGGGGCCAGGATGAGGTCGGCGGCCTGCTCCAGATAGGGGCCACGGTACAGCTCCTCGCGGCGGTAGGCGCGCTGCACCAGCTTCTCGCCGCTGTCGGGATCGGTCAGCGCCTCGGCGGCGGCGGCGATCTCCTCCCGCACCCGATCGTAGTCGGCCGGGGCCACGAAGCCGTCCCGCTCCCGCCCCTTGAGGTTGAGGAAGATGCGCCCCGGGTCCAGGCTGTAGGCCACGGAGGCGGGATGCATCGCCTCCAGGTCAGGCCCCTTGATCTCCTCCGGCGGCTGGCTGTAGCGCAGATAGCCGGCATCGTGCAGCCAGCGGTTGTAGAAGACTTCCTTCTTGATGCTGCAAATGCCGTGGTCGGACATGAGCATCAGCGTATCGTTTTCGTCCAGCCGTTCCCGCACCTGGCCGATGAACTCGTCCACGTAGCGATACAGCTCGAAGAACTTGGGCGCCCAGACCGGGTCGTCCTGCTCCATGAGCTCGAACCAGAAATGATGCAAGCGATCCGTCTCCATGATCAAGCCCATGAAGAAATCCCACGGTTCGTGGTCCAGCAGGTAGAGCAGCGTCTGTATCCGTTTCTCCAGCGCATCCCACAGGTCCGGCCAGGCTTTTTCGCGGCTTTCCCGCGCCAGCCAGGGGTCAGGGTCAATGCGGTAACCCAACTCCTGCAGCTTGGGCAACAGCGACGGCGGATGCACGGCCTTCTCCAGTTTAGGGCTGAGGAAGCCGGCGATGAGCACACCGTTGACCGGCTGGGGCGGGTAGGTCACGGGCACGTTGACCACCACCACCCGCTTGCCGGCGTCACTGAGGATCTGCCACAGCGTGTCGCTCTTCATGTGCCGGGCCGTGGGGATGAAGGTCTTGAGCGTGGCCGGGTCGCGGTCAATGAAGCCGAAGATGCCATGTTTTGCCGGATTCTGGCCGGTCATGAAGCTGGACCAGGCCACCGACGAAACCCAGGGATAGACGGAGTTGACGCGCCGCAGCGAACCGTGGCCCGCCAGTTCGGCCATGTGGGGCATGACTCCTTCGCCGATCAAACGCTCCAGCAGCGAGTGCGGCGTGCAGTCCAGGCCGATCAGACAGACGCGCGGTTGTTTCTGTTTGCGAAGACGGCGGAACAAACCCATGACTGTCTCTCCCGGTTCGAAGGTTGCAAGTTCAAAGGTTCGAAGGTTCAGCTTCAAAGACCCCGGACACAGGGATTTCGTTACCTCCCCCGAACATTCGAACTTTGGAACTTTCGAACCTTTGAACCTGCTTGATCCTAAACCTACAGGTACCCTAACGCTTCGAGGTGCGCGCTGATCGCCTCTTCCTCTTCCTCGGAGTAACCGCTCTCGCCCAGCGGCTCAATGAGGCCGCGTTCTTCCAGGTAGGTGATGATCTTGCTGAAGCTCACGTCCACGTGCTCGCTGCCGCTGTTGATGTGCACCTCCGGGTGCAGCGGCGGCTCGTAGGGGTCGTCAACGCCGGTGAAGCCCTTGATCTCGCCGTTCAGCGCCTTCTGGTACAATCCCTTGACGTCTCGCTCGATGGCCACGTCAAGCGGCACTTCGCAGTAAATCTCCACGAACTTGTCGGCGCCGATGAGCGCCCGGTTCTCGTCCCGCACGGCCCGGTAGGGGCTGATAGCCGAAGCGATGGCGATGACGTCGTTGCGCGTCAGCAAATCGCAGACGAAGCCGATGCGGCGGATGTTGATGTCGCGATCTTCTTTGGAAAAGCCCAGCCCCTTGCTCAGGTTGGTGCGCACCACATCGCCGTCCAGCTTCTCCACCTTCAGACCGCGCTTATGCTTCAGTTCATCGTAGACCAGGTCTGCCAGCGTGGTCTTGCCGGCGCCGGAAAGACCCGTGAACCACAACGTAAAACCTTTCTGCATGCTCCTGATTCTCCTCAGTGTGTTCAGCGTTCAGCGTTCAGCGTTCGGTGTTTGGAGTTCGGTGTTCGGAATTCGGTGTCAACGCCGAACGCAGCACTCCGAACCCCGAACGGGAAACTTTCAGATCGCTATCGGCTCCGCCTCCATGCTGGCGGGGATATCCACATTCATGAGACGGAGGATCGTCGGCGCAACGCACTCCAGTTGCAGGCCGCTCAGTCGCTGCCCGCCCAGATCTCGTTGCGGATCATAGAGAATGACAATGCCATCCTGGGCGTGGTTGGCGTCGTCGGGGCCGGTGTCGTTTTCGAAAGTGTGGATGGCGTCGAAGCCCAGCGAGCCCACGGAACGCCAGCCCAGGTTGCCGAAGTAGACGAGCAGATCGGGAGCGATGTTGCGCACCTCCCGGTACAGCTCCTGCGGCTTGAGCGCCACCGTGCCCAGCAGGTGGCCCTCGTGATCGGTGGTGGCCTCAAAGCGGCGGATCATCTCCTCGCGGAAGGTCTCAACCTCCCCCGCCGGGATGATGCCGTGGGGCTCCCGCCCTGCCACGTTGAAGAAGACACGGGCGTAGTAGCCGCCGGAACCCCACACCTTGGTCTGCTCCCAGTCCACCTCGCACTTTTCCAGCGGCACCAGGCCCGGCGGCTGATCCTTGAGCACCAGCAGCCCCTGCTGCTTCAGCCACTCGTTGATGCAGAAACCACCTTCCAGCGGTTTAGCTCCGTGATCTGAGACCACCAGCACCGCCGTATCCGCGTCCAGCTTCTCCAGCAGTTGGCCCAGCTCCCCGTCCAGGTAGACGTAGTAGTCGTGGATGGCATCCTCGAAGGGATTGCCCGGCTCGTAGCGGGGATGCTCCGGGTCCATGTAGGCCCAAAAGCCGTGATGGATGCGGTCCACGCCCATGTCCACGAACATGAACAGGTCCCAGGGCTGAGTGTCCATCAGGTGGTGAATGACCTTGAAGTGTTGGGCGGCCATCTTGTAGATCTGCTGCAGCAGCCAGCTCTTGTTCTCGGTGCGAAAGTTCTGCACGTCGAACATGTACGCCTCGCCGCCGAGCAGCGCGGTGATGTCATCTTTCAGCGAGGCGGGCCAGCACCACCTGGCGCCGCCGGGCGGCGTCAGGAAGCAGCTGATGCAGACACCATGAAGCGGCTTCACCGGATAGGTCTGCGGCACGCTGACCAGGATAGAACGTCTGCCGGCGCGGCTCAACACGTCCCACACGCGATCCACGTCCACCGCCAGACTGGTGGCAATGCGCATCCGCTCGTAAGAAGTGTCGGCGCGGTTGCGGAAGCCGTAGAAGCCGAGTTGCCCGGGGTCCTTGCTGCTGAACATGCAAGACCAGGCCGGCACAGTGATGGGGGGATGGCTGGAGCGCAGCGGGCCGTAGGCCCCCTGGCTCATCAAGCGGCGCAGCGTGGGCAGGTCGTCCCGCCAGCGCTCGAAGACCAACGTCGGCTCCGCACAGTCCAGGCCGATGACCAGGACTTTCCTGCCCCTGCTGCCCTTGTCGCTTCCCTGGGCTGGGCTCACGCTTTTTTTGTTTCCTCCGCCCGCTTGCGGGCCATGCCTTCGATCAAGACCCTGCTCACCTCGGGTCGGGTGAACTCTTCGGGCAAGGGTTCGCCCTGCTCCAGCATACGGCGTACCTGCGTGCCGCTGAGGAACACGTGATCCTCCGCGTCGTGGGGACACGTCTTGGCCGAGACCACCGCCTGGCACTTGCGGCAGTAGAAAGCGTAGTCGAAGAAAAGCGGGGTGATGAACAACTCGTGGGGCAGGAACTCGTCGAAGATGTAGTGAGCGTCGTAGGTGCCGTAGTAGCCCTTGACGCCGGCGTGATCACGCCCGACGATGAAGTGCGTGCAGCCGTAATTCTGGCGGGCGATGGCGTGGAAGATGGCCTCGCGCGGGCCGGCGTAGCGCATGGCCGCCGGGTAGACGCCGAGCAGCACGCGCTCGGCCGGATAGTAATCCCGCAGGATAGCCTGGTAGCTTTCCATGCGCACATCGGCGGGGATGTCATCTTCCTTCGTCTCGCCCACCAGCGGGTGGAGGAGGAGACCATCTACGATCTCCAGTGCCACTTTCTGGATGTACTCGTGGGCACGGTGGATGGGGTTGCGCGTCTGGAAGGCGACGATGCGCCGCCAGCCGCGGGCAGCGAACATGCGCCGCGTCTGCGCCGGATCGTGCCGAAACTCAGGAAACTCGATCTCGCTGGGGCGGTTCAGCAGGTAGATATCGCCGCCCAGCAGCACGTCCCCCTGCTGGTAGAGGCGAGCGACGCCGGGATGGGCATCGTCGGCAGTCAAGTAGACCTCCGCCGCCTCCTCCGGCTTGTCGTACTCGTACCTCTCGGCCACCTGCAGAATGCCCATGATGTTCTCGCCGCCCTCGGCAGTGTGTTCTACCAGGGCGACTTCCTGGCCTTCCTTCACCGTGGCCGCCTCTTCCCTGGACACGGGCAAGGTGACCGGTATCGTCCAGGCCAGGCCGTTGGGCAAGCGCATGTCGTCTAGCACCGTGCGGTAGACGTTGCTGGTCATGAAGCCGGTGAGCGGGGAAAAAGCGCCCACGGCGATGAGCTCCAGATCGGAAACCGCCATGGGAGTAAGGGACACTTTGGGCATAGATTGGGCGCGCTCCAGAGCGGCTTCGCGCAGAGCGCCGCGCAACACACGGTCAATCAGCGTCCCTCCGTGGGCGGGCATAGCCCTAATCGTTGGTGTCATGATGATCAAGTCCTCCCGAATAGTTGATTATCGCGTCTGCTGGGGGCAACGTGATAGCCCCCAGCAGAAAGGTAGCGTTTGTTTGTAACCAGCGAGAGAGTATAACAGAAAAGAACCCCGGTGTCAATTTGACATCCCGATGAAATGCAAGTATACTGGCACAATTGCAGAGGGAGCGCGTCACTTGACACCAGGCCGATTGTGGGTATAATGAACCCGGTGCCGACGTAGCTCAAGCGGCAGAGCACCCGCCTTGTAAGTGGACGGTTGCCGGTTCGAGTCCGGCCGTCGGCTTGGTTGGCGTTCTCTGGCACTGCGGCAAAAATGACACGTGGGGCAAGTTTTCGAGCCCTTCGGGCTGAACCTTAGGACGAGGCCTGCCAAGCAGCCTGGAAAGGCTTGTCCTGAGCCCGTTGGAGGGCTGCTCCACGTGCGGTTTTTGCCCCAAGGCGTTCTTTGACTTATCATGGGTCGGTGTCCCGAGCGGCAAAGGGGGTGGACTGTAAATCCACTGGCTCAGCCTTCGCAGGTTCGAGTCCTGCCCGGCCCACCAATGGATTGCGGATTGTGGAATTCGGATTGCGGAATGGCCAAGGCAGGAGGTCAAATCCGCAATCCGCAATCGCAAATTCGAAATCGGTTTGCCCACGTAGCTCAGCCGGCAGAGCACGTTCTTGGTAAGAACGGGGCCATGGGTTCAAGTCCCATCGTGGGCTCCAGAGTGACAGGGGACCGCCCCTTCTAGCAATCTGTTCACTACGACCTGTACGAGGAGGTTATCTTATGTCCAAGAAGAAATTTGTGCGCGACAAGCCGCACCTGAACGTGGGGACCATCGG
>JACNHM010000532.1 GCA_014383605.1 Chloroflexota bacterium | reverse complement strand
TGGGCTGCCCTGCCGGGGTCTTCTCAGATTGGCCCCTCGAACGCTAAACAAGTACGAAATATCTGATTTTCAGCCGCACCATCAACCTCTTCGCCGCCCTGCTGCTGGGCTTCGGCGTGCGGGACTACACCAGCGGCTTCATCGCTGCCCGCCGGGCGCTCTTCGACGAGATGGACCTGCGCGGCGACTACGGCGAGTATTGCATTGACTTCCTGGCCCGCGCTCAGCGGCGCGGCTACCGTGTCCGCGAAGTGGGCTGCATCTGCGGGGAGCGGCACAGCGGCGAGAGCAAAACGGGCACGAACGTGCTCGGCTACTTGCGGCGCGGCTGGTTGGAGATTGGACTATACGAAGCGAGCAGTGGTGAACGGGCGCCTGTGCTGGTCGCCCCCCTGGATGACCCCCACGCGCCGCACGATCAGTGGCTGGAGGCCGATCACGTCATCCTGGGCACAGTGATGGTGGTCGGCGACTGACGCCTGACATGACGAGATGTGCTAGACGGGAAGCGACGAAGGACGAAAGACGAACGACGAATCCGTCCTCCGTCCTTCGTCTTTCGTCGAGACCGAGGATCAAAATGAATGACATCACGACGCTTTGACACTCAGAGGCTCAAGCGGTGTGTGCTTGTCGGCGGGCTATTCCTGCTTGCCCTGGCCGTCCGCCTGTGGCAGTTGACTTACCACAGCCTCTGGTTCGACGAGACCATGAGCCTGTTCTGGGCCGGCCAGCCCGTGGCGCGCATCTGGGACGTGGGGTTGCATCTGGTGGAGGACAAGCACCCGCCGCTGTACTGCCTGCTGCTGCATGGCTGGATCCTGCTCTTCGGCTCGGGCGACGCCGCCGTGCGCAGCCTGGGCAGCCTGCTGGGGGCGCTAGCCGTGCTGCCCGTGTATGGCCTCGGCCGGCTGCTGGGCGACCGGCGGACGGGTGCGCTGGCGGCGCTCCTGGTGGCACTCAACCCTTTCCTCGTCTGGTACTCGCAAGAGGTGCGCATGTTCATGCCCGCCACCACGTTCGGGCTCTTCGGCCTCTACGGCGTGCTGCGCGCCTGGCAGAGGGCTGTGTCCCGGACAGGAGCGGATGGGCATCCACAGCGAGAAGGGGTGAGCGGCCGCGTGCGTCCGCGGTCATCGGCCTTCGATGGGAGAAGGGCCGGCTGGTGGGGCCTGGCCCTGGCCGGCCTGGTGGGCGCGGCATACAGCTATCTGTTCGGTGTCTTCTTCCTGGTCGTGGCCGGCGGCTGGGTGATCGTTATGTTGGGCCTGGAAACCCTGGCGGGCAAAGGCAGACAGAGGATGCCCGTTTTCCTTGGCGGCGTCCTCGTGCTGGCCCTGGCTGCCGGGCTGGTGACGCCTTTGCTGCGGGCCGCCTGGCAGGTGAGCGGTGCGGAATCGACGCCGGGCCGCATGTTCGACCATTTCGGGGCCGTGCTGGCCCGTCTGCTCGCGGCCTATACTCTGCATAAGGGTCCCTGGAGCGACGGGGCGGTGACGACGGCCCAGGTGGGGGCCGGGGTGCTGCTGCTCATCGGCATAGTGTGGCCGTTGTGCCGTCGGCCGGAGGAGGAGCTGGCGGCGGCGGGCCGCCCGTTGCTGATTCTCTACCTGGGGCTGCCACTGCTGCTCGGTGGAGTGCTGCTGGCCAGGAATCGCGCCGTGTTCGACGAGCCACGCTACTTCACGTTTGTGGTGCCTGCTCTCTGCCTCCTTTGGAGCAGAGGGCTGGCCGTGCTGCTGGATCGGGCGAAGGGGCTGGGCTTGCTGGCCTCGGCGGCGCTGCCGGCCCTGATGATCGCCGGGCTGACCCATCTGTGGCTGCCCCAGAACCTGCGGGAAGACTGGCGGACGGCGGCCGGCTATGTGCAGACGCACGCGGGTCCGAACGACGCAGTGCTGACCCACGTGGATTACATGCACTTCTCTTTCGAGCACTACTTCGGCGGCTCGCAGCCGGTTTTCTTCCCCTTCACCGACCATCTGACCGACCCGGCCCAGGTGGAGCCGCCCTTGCTGGGGCTGCTGCCCTTCGACACCGTGTGGCTCGTCCAGTCGCACACGCAGGAGTTCGACCCCAATCACCTGGTGGAGCGCTGGTTCGCCGACCGCTTCCCCCTGGCCACGGAGCAGTATCCGGCGGGCATCACGATCAAGCGTTACATCACCCGCTACCGGCGGCCCGAGGCGCCGCCCGATGTGGCGCGGTTCGATGCCCCCTTCGGCCCTGACATCATGCTGATTGCCTGCGCCGTGGACGACCTGCGCACGCCAGCCACTGACGAGCGCAGCCATCCGCCCAGCGCCTGGGTGCACGTGCGACTCTACTGGCGTGCCGCTGCCAGACCCCCGGCCGACTACACAACCACCGTGCGCTTGGTGGATCACCTGGGACAGGTGTGGGGCGACCGGCTGCACCGCGAGCGGGAGACGCTGCGGCTCTGGCCCACCTCTCGCTGGCAGCCGGGCGAGGTCATCCGCGAAGAGGTGGACGTGAATCTCAACCCCATCACGCCGCCGGGGGAGTACCGCGTCGTCGTGGGTCTGGCGGACGCTGCCGGCCAGCCATTGGGCTCCGAGATCATCTGCGGCGCGGTGCAGGTGGTGAAATAGTCAGTTGTTCCCTTTCATCAGTCATCATCTTCATCGCCGCCGTGTTGATGATCTTGATCGAACTCGGTCTGAACGTCACCCCGGCGCTGGCCAGCGTGGGAATCGTCGGTCTGGCACTGGGACTGGGGGCGCAAACGCTGGTCAAAGACCTCATCGGCGGCTTGTTCATCCTCCTTGCTGCTAGAAACTCCTGTGGTCACAGGTATGGAGGGGCTAGACGGCTGGACGGTGCGCGTGCGCATCGTGGTCAAGACATTGCCAGGGCAACACTGGGAGGTGATGCGCGATCTGCGGTGGCGGGTGAACGAGGCGTTCCAGCGAGAAGGCATCCGGCTGGGCTTTCGGCCTCAGGACGTGCTCTCGCGCACGTAGATGGGGTTGCTGAAGATCCAGCCCCGCCAGCGGCTCCAGGCCCAGCGGTGGGCCTCCACCCGGTAGACGCCGGGCGCAGTGGCTGTGTAGCGCAGGCGGCGGCCCCAGGTTTGCGCCACCGGTTGACCGTCCCGCAGCAGCCGCAGCCTGGCCCGGTGGGGGACGGTCGCTTCCAACTGCACCGCCTGCCCTGCCGGCAGCGTGTCCCCCATAATGACTGCCTGGTCATCGCTGCGCCCGCGGAAGCGGAAACCGGCCGTGGAGCCCAGCAGATCGTATCCCACCCAGCCATGCCCCGCCCGCAGCGCCCCGTAGACCTGCTCTCGGTCATGGGCCAGATCGCCGCTGAACGGCTCCGGGGTCAGGATGTGCGTGTTCACCGTGCGGAAGCCAAAAGCGTAGGGGAAGACGTGGCGTGTGAACGGGCCCACGCGGTAGGTGCCGGCATGATTGTCGGAGCCGCCGATGGCCACCACAGGCCGCTGGTCGGTCAGCCGGTCCCACAGCGCCAGCACCTCCGGCCAGGGGCCGCGCACGAAAATCTGCGGCCGCAAGCTGAGCAGCAGCCCCACCGCTTTGCTGTTGACGTAAGCTTTGCACTCGGACATGAAGTTCCAGAGCTCAATGCCGTCGTAGCCCTGCACGTTCCAGTCCACCCAGTTGAAGTCCTTGGGGAAGTAGCGGCTGTTGCGCTCGATGGGGTGGGCCAGGAAGCTCACGCCGCCCTGCGCTGCCACGGCGTTGATGAGCGCCTGGGGGTCTTTCGCATAGCCAAAAACGTCTTGTTCGATCCCAGCTACCAGCAGGTGGTTCACCTCTGGCTCGCGTGCCTTGTCGTTGATCTCTTCGCCCACCAGCACCAGTACACCCCTGCGCCGCCCGTCCGCTTCAGGCACCAGGACGTTGTGATCGGTGGTAATGAGAAAGTCCAGCCCCGCTTCCTCGGCCGCGCTGGCTATCTCTTCGAAGCTGCCGCTGCCGTCAGAGTAGGTGGTATGAAAGTGAATGTGGCCGGCGGACTCGTGCCACATCGGCTCAATCGGCTTCATCGGCTGCCTCGCTTTCGTCCGCAGTGGCGCGGGGTATGCCGTGTTTGGGGTCTCGATAACGCCAGGCGTTCGCGTCTTCGGGGGCCACGGCACGGGCGAAGACGAGATAGCCCGTGTGGGCGACCATGCGATCCGTGGGCCGCAGACGGGTGGCTACCGGCTTGTAGGCTCGCAGCAGCAGCTCCTCGACGACGATTTCCACGAAGTCGTGCTCGTTCAGGGCCGCCAAAAGCTCGCTGACCTGATTGGTGGTGGGCAGGATACTGCCGAAGAAGCCGCCGGGCTTCAGCGCTGCTCGCGCCTGTGCCAGATAGTGCCACGGCTCTCGCAGGTCGAGGAAACACCCGTCGGCGTCCCGCTCGTCGAAGCCCTCGGCGATGTCCCGCACCTTTAGCTCGACATAATCGAGAAGGCCGGCCCGTTCCAGGTTGCGGTGGGCCAGGTTCAGCATCTTGGCCCTCGCTTCGTAAGAGTAGACTCGTCCGCCGGGCATCACGGCACGGGCCAGCGCCAGCGTGAGCCCGCCACTGCCCGTTCCTGCTTCCACCACGCGCCGACCCGGGTAGCAATTCAGCCGCATGGTGATGTAGGCGGCATCCTTGGGGAAGATGATCTGTGTGATCCGTCGGAGTTGCTGGATGAGGTCGTGGGTCGAAGGCTCCAGGGCCAGGAAGGGATGGCCGATCTGCGTGCGCACCGTGCGGCCCAGCGGTTGCCCGATGAGTTCATCGTGGCGCAGTAGCCCGCGGTGGGTATGCCACTCGCCTTCGTGTTCCAACCGGATCAGGAAGCGCTTGCGGTCGTCGCTGATCAACAGGACGAGATCGCCAACCTGGGCGATAGTCATGATTCTCCTCGGCTAGGTAAGTGGTCAAGTTTCGGTGGTGGGTGCTCGGGATATTCCTGATCACTGCTCACCGATGCCAGATCCCTGTCTGATTATACGTGATAGCCGGTTTTGACGCAACCTGAAGCTGGCAGCGGTGTTTCTGTCTGTGCAAGGATGCAGTGAGCACGAAGTGAATCTTGCAGGTTGGCGAAAAACCGTTTTGATGGTAGAATAGAGCCAGGAATGGGGAGCTCGTTAACAAGGTGTACCGCGTTCGCCGGACCCTCGACAGCAGGTGGGTATCGAGGGCTAGCTGCTTTCCGTCTGGCGGAAAGCTGTAGACGAAAGGGGGTGATCCATGCCAGATAGATTGACGCCGCATAGTCAGTAGTGTGCTTCGTTGGAGTTCCCGAATCACCCTGCCGGAGGCGCTGCCCATCGCTGTCATCAAGCGCTTCATCCACTGGTTCCGGGATTTCGGCATCCCTGTGGGCGGTGTGGTGGTGAACATGCGCATTGACAAGGAGGCGGTGGACGAAGACGCGCCCGATTTTGTGCTCAACCGCATCGCCATGCAGGACTCCTACATGGAGGAGATCTGGCGCAGCTTCCCCGACGTGCGTGCCATCGTGCCTCTCTTTGAGCGGGAGGTGTGTGGCGTGGATATGCTGCGGCGCACGGCCGATGTTCTGTTTGCCTGAGGTGTGAAGCCCAACAGCTCGTGACAAAGGTGCAACGCACTTGCCGTACAAGTGCGTTGCACCTTGTTGGAAAGGTGTAGGAGGTAGGATGAGCAGCGAACTGCGAACAGTTGCCGATCTCATGGCTATCGCCGCCCGCACAGCGCCCAAGTCGGCGGGCCAGGACTTCGTCGTCGTGGAGATCGTCGAGGGGGAGGCGCTGCAGACGCTGGCGGCCCGCATGGAAGCGTTCGGCCAACGCACCGGCAAGAAGAACTTCGACCGCGACGCGGCCAACGTGCGCGCCTCGGCGGCGGTGCTGCTCATCGGCATCAAGGACGCCAAAGCCGTGGGCCTCAACTGCGGCGCTTGCGGCTACGAGACGTGCCTGAAGATCAACACTTTCGAGAAGGAGTTCCGCGGGCCGCAGTGTGCCTTCCGCTTGCTCGACCTGGGCATTGCCCTCGGTTCGGCGGTGAAGACGGCGGGCCTGCTCAACGTGGACAACCGCATCATGTATCGCATCGGCCCGCCGGCCATGGAGATGGGCCTGATTGACGCCGACGTGGTCATGGGCATCCCCCTGTCGGCCACGGGGAAGAGCATCTACTTCGACCGCTGAATAACCCAGGAGACAGCAGAGGCGGCTCCTAGCCGCCGGATGGGGCGGGAGCGGAAGGGCGGGCCTGGGCGGCGCGGCAGAGCTCGGTCAGGCTGACGAAGAGTGCGCCCAGACTGGCCTGATCCAACCCCGCCAACGTCACCTCGGCGTGCAGGTGCGGGGCCGTGGGCACCAGGCTCAGCCGCACGATCCGCGCCGCGGCCGGCTTTGTCAGTGGACGCAAGGCCGCGCTGACCTTTGCTGCCTCTCCGCCCCGCAGCTCTGCCGGCGGGCTGCTGGGCATCTCCATCGCCTGCCATCCTGTCTCCGATGCCGCGCGGCGATGCCCCAACCGCACCTGCGCTCGCGGCGCAGCCCGCAGCGTCCCCTTGACCTGCAGCACATCGCGGCGGCCCATCAGCCGCCAGAAGACCCACAGCACAGGCAGCGTCTCGCGGGGCAGCAGGCGGGTGGCCAATGTCAGTTCGCGGAATGGGGTCGTGGGCTCTTCCACGGCGGCAGAGAAGCCACCGCTGCCTTTCCAGGTGATCTGCATGTGCTGTCCCAGGCGCGGCTGCAGCGGTGCGAGCGCTTGCAGCAATCGTTGCGCCCGCCGCCGGTTGTGGATGCCGCCCCAGACCAGCGCCAGCAGCAAGACGAAGCTGAGGGCGATGATCGCTTGCAGTGCAGGATCCGAGCGGATAGCTTCCCAGGTCATAGGTTTCCTCCGATGAGGCGATGAGGCTGACAATCTCACGCCCGTCGTTCGCCGAGTGTCCGTGAGTTTACCAGAAGAGACGGAGGCTGTCAACTGAACGCGTCCCCCGCTTTTCGCGTCCTGGCCATCAATCCCGGCTCCACCTCCACCAAGATCGCCGTCTACGAGGGTGAGGAACCGCTCTTCGTGGCGACGCTGCACCACGCCGCGGAAGAGCTGGCGGTTTATCCGCGCATCGCCGACCAATACCCTCTGCGGCGGGAGGCCGTGCTGGCCGCGTTGCGCCAGCACGGCGTCGAGCTGGGCTCGTTGCACGCCGTCGTGGGGCGGGGTGGTATCCTCGAGCCCATCCCCAGTGGCACCTACGACGTCAACGAGCGTATGCTGGCTGACCTGCGGGCGCCCAAGGAGCGGGAGCACGCCAGCAATCTGGGCGCTTTGCTGGCCCAGGAGATCGCCGCGCCGCTGGGCATTCCTGCCTTCATCGTGGATCCGGTCTGCGTGGACGAGTTCGACCCCCTGGCGCGCATTGCCGGGCTGCCGGAGGTCGAGCGGAGGAGCCTGTCCCATGCCTTGAACCTCAAGGCCGTGGGGCGGCGGGCGGCCGCCGACCTGGGGTGCCGTTACGACCAGCTCAACCTGGTCGTCGTGCACATGGGCGGCGGCATTTCCGTCAGCGCCCACCGGCGGGGGCGCATGATTGACGTCAACCAGGCCCTGGATGGCACGGGGCCTTTCTCGCCGGAGCGGGCCGGTGGCCTGCCCGTGGGCGACGTGCTGCGTCTGGCCTACGCTGTGCCGCCCTATGACGGCCAGCGCTACACCTACGACGAATTGTTACGGCGCATCGCCGGGCAGGGCGGGCTGGTCGCTCATCTGGGCACCAACGACGCCCGGGAGGTGGAGCGCCGCATCGCCGCCGGCGACGAGCACGCCCGTCTGATCTACCAGGCCATGGCCTACCAGATCGCCAAGGAGATCGGCGGCATGGCCACGACCCTTTGCGGTGACGTGGACGCCATCGTGCTCACGGGCGGGTTGGCCCACTCGGCGCTGCTCACCGGCTGGATCGAGGCGCGGGTACGGCACATTGCGCCCGTGCTCGTCTATCCGGGCCAGGACGAGATGCTGGCCATGACCCAGGGGGCCCTCCGCGTCCTGCGTGGCCAAGAACCCGCTCGCCACTACGCCTGAAGCCCCTCGCTAAGGGTTCTGAGGCAGTTGTACTGCCGTCGTCGGGAGTGCAACTCCCTCTGAACTAAGTCCCTTGCTCCTCGCCCCTTGCCCCTTGCCTCTCACACCACCAGGATCACATCCAACAACCCCATGCCCTCCAGCGCTTCGTAGGCGTATGTGCGCACCAGATAATTCGTATCGTTGAGGGCCTGGAACAGGGGCGTCGCCGCCTGTGGGGAGCGGATTTTGTTCAGCGCGTAGGCTGCGCGCACCCGCACGCCGTCTCGTTCGTCTCCCAGCGTCTGCACCAGCGCTTCCACTGCCGCTTCGCCGATGAGAGCCAGCCCATCGGCCGCCGATTGACGCACCCAGCCGCTCTCGTCGGCCAGGCGGGCTACCAGCGCCGGGATGGCTTCCTCACTCCAGAAAACCGCAGAGCCGACACCTTGTCGGCGGCCAGGAGCCAACAGTTGCCCCAGGGCCAGCGCCGCCGCGCAGCGCACCGGTTCGTCGGGGTCGTTCAAGGCTGGGATGAGCAAGGGCACCGCCGTGGCCTCTCCGCTGGCGGCCAGCGCCCGCACCGCCCACCAGCGGGCGTCGGCGTCGTCCTCCGCCAGCAGCGGCAGGAGCAGTGACACTGCCTCGCTGTGCGCCGCCAGCGCCTGGGCGATGTTTTCGCATGTGTCGTCATCCCCCGCGGCGAGGGCGCTGCGCAGGTGGCCCAGGAGTTCCTGGGGGTGGCCGACCAGCACCTGGCGCAGTTGCTCGACGCCGATGCCGGCGGGGAAGTGGACGAGGTGGGTGGGACAGCGGCAGTCGGAGGCGCCGAAGCCAGGGGCGATCACCGCCGCGCCTGGCAACCGCAGGAGCGTCGCTGCCCAGCCGCATTCCCACCGCTCGTCGCCGGGAACGGCGTGCACGTCCACCAGCCGGGCCTGCCTGTGCGTGTACGCACGCAGACAGGCCTGCGCCAGCAGGTAGTCAATGTGCCAATGATACCGTTTGTCTGCCCGGGCATGACGGCGCACCCGCGCTCGCAACCCGCCGGGCCCGCGAGCGCTGCCCACGTAGACATAATCTCCCAGCGGGAAAGTAAAACTGCCCAGCTTCCCCACGGCCAGCACCGTTTCCGCATCCAGGCGTAACAGGAGCGCGTAGCTCCCCGGCAACGCCGGCAGGTCTGCGATCATCTCTCCCTTCTCCAATATCCAATACCCAATCTCTAATCTCCAGTATACCCCCGCGCGCCCAGGCTGTCAACTGTTTGCTTGCACATTGCCCCCGTGATATAATCTCCCCATGAAGAGCGGCATGGTGGAGCCATCTGACCTGCGGTGGGACAAACGAGGCTTGCTGCCCGTGGTGATACAGGACGTGCGCACGGGGGAGGTGCTCGCGCTGGCGCGGATGAACGGTGAAGCGCTGGCCCGCACCCGCCGCACGGGCGTGGTACACCTTTTGGATAGCGATCAGGCAGAGGGGGGCGAGACAGGCGAGGCCGCCGACGGTATGCTGCACGTGGTCGAGATGCGCGTCAATTGCACAGCCGATGCGCTGCTGCTGCGTGTCAATCCTGCCGGGCCGGCCTGCCGCAGTGGCGAGTGGAGCTGTTTCCATTGCCGCCTGGCACCGCCACGTGCCCTGTCGGCCATCGCCTGGGGCCACGGCGCCGCCGAGGGAGACGAGTAGGACGAGGATACGGACACAAGGAAGGAACGACCGTCTCCCTGCGCCCCGCCGCGCAGCAGCAAACCTTCGTTTCACGCATCACGCATCACGCACCACGCACCACGTTCTCACGGAACATATGCTGGCCTCGGCGGCAGCAGGCCTGGGCTACTGTGTTTATCTTCACCTGTACTTCGGCGCCACCGGCGTCTACGTCTCCAGCGTCGCCGCCGGGCTGGCCGATGTGGACGCCATCACCCTCTCCATGGCCCAGTTGAGCCAGGCGGCGGGCGGCCTGAGCCTGAGAACGGCCGAGCGGGCCATCGTGCTGGCCACCATGGCCAACACCGCCGTCAAGGGCGGCGTCGTGCTGACCAGCGGCTCGCCCGCGCTACGCAAGGCCCTGTGGCCAGGCTTCCTGCTGATGCTGATCACCGGCATCGGCGTGGCCTTTCTCGTCGTCTAGACCCAAATCCGTAGGCAGTACTAAGCCTGTTCAACGCCCCTCTTGTCGCCCACACCTCTCCCCTATTCCAACCCCAGCATCTTCTTCACTTTGCGGTAATCAGGGTCAGGTTCGCCAGGATGCGTCGGCCGACGACGGGGGCAAAGCGTACTGCCGAGGCACCAACCCCAGCCAACGCCTCCTCGTATGCTGTGTGGTGAGGGCATTAGCTGGCCCTTACTTGACAGGGCGTCCGTGGCAGTACTTGTACTTCTTGCCGCTGCCACAAGGGCAGGGTTGGTTGCGTCCTACCCGCGGGACAGGCCGGGCCTCCTGGGCCGCGGGCGGCGTGCCCGTTGGAGGCCCCGCCCGGGAGGGTTGGACTGGGCGGAGGGGCGAGGTTACTGACTCGCCCTCAACCGTGCGGGTGGACAGGGGTACAGCGTGCCGTGAGATAGACCCTTCGGGCTGAGCCTCAGGGCGAAGCCTGGCGTGGCCCCGTAATGCCTTCAGGCTATCTCGTGCCGTCTCCAGGAAAAGCCGACGCTCCTCGGCCGGGAGCTTACTGTGCGGCGTCACCTCCAGCACCCGTTGCCACAGCCTGATGGCCTCGGCGTAGTCTCCCCGGTCTGCGGCCAGCTTGGCCAGATTGTGCCAGGCGTGCGGGTTTTGGGGATCGATTTCCCCGGCGCTCTGGTACTCGGCCTCTGCCTGGTCGTTACGCCCCAGGAATTCGAGCACGTTTCCGTAGCCCACGCGCAGGTCAGCGTCGTTTGGGTGCCGGGCGATCTCCACCTGATAGCGCTCAAGACCTTCCAGCGGGTGCATACAGCCCCAGCGGGTCGTGAACTCCACGAACTGCACGCGCTGGTCTTCACGCCGGAAAAGCTGCAATTCAGGTTCAGCCTGCACTAACAGGTTGGCTATGAGGGCTATGTGGCCCATAGCGCCGATTTCGTATTGATCCACCGCCCCGCATTTCTGACACACCACGCGCTGAGGGATAATGATGGAATCGTATTTTGCCGACTTCTGCTTATCCTTTATCGTGCCCAGGTCGCAATAGACTTTAGGAAAGAGGTAGGAACGCTCCCGCCCACAAGCCTTGCAGCGCAGCGACAAACGCACACCGGGCTCCTTGGGTGGGGCCGTCGGCCTGGTATAGTCGGGCTTGGGTCGCAGGCCAAAGTCAGCCTCCACGTCTTCCAGCCTGATCACTTGCGGGTTCACCCGGTTCTCCTCGTAGGCGCGTGTGATGGGCGGATAGGCGGACGGATCGCCCAGATCGCCCAGGTCGCCGATGACGAATGCCGTCACATTCTCTTCGGTGGCGCTGTCATCGGCTGTGGGACGGTCCAGGAAGGCGGTCAGGTAGGCTACAATGGCCTCCTGCACCGATGGATGGGTCTGGGCAATGGCAGCCAACGACTTCGATGCCTTGGCCCGTCCGAACTGATCGTGGGTGCTGTCCTCCAGGTAGGCCTGCAAGACCGGGATGGCGGCCGGGCCGATCCCCGCGTAGACCTTGGGCAGTGCTCCACTGACCCAATCGTCGTCCCAATCCAGGCAGGCCGTCAGTGGTTGAGCGGCAGCCTCAGCACCAAGATCTCCCAGTATATGCAGGGCGTGGAGTGGCGCCCACACCGCCGGGTCGTCTTCCCTGCGTTGGTTAAGGTCCTCGTCCAGGACCATGCGGATCAGGTCCGGCGTGTGGTCTTTCAATCGCTCTGTCCACTCCTGATAGTGGGTATCGTCGGTGGGCTTGCCCAGGCTCAGGAGCCCGGCCAGGGCCTCTGGATACCTTTTTGCGGCTGGATCAGTTACTGGTTTGTGACGAAAGATGTTGCGCATTAGCTTACCTCAAGTAGACTTCGGCTGAGGTGGCAAAGGCATTCTCACTATCTCGGGTATCTTCTTGCCACCGTGATCGGGGCTAAAGACCCCTTGACCGCGAGGCACGGGAAACCTCCTTGGCCCTCCAAACATCATCCCATGGGCTACCGTCTCAGCCTCTCGCTCAGACGCGGCCAGGCCAGGGAACGGGAGATTAGAAGAGGCTCAACTGCTCTCCCCGAAAGACCACCTGCGCGCCGCCGGCCACCTGATGGGCCAGCCGCGTCCGGTCTGGCAGACCTATTATTCGCTTATCAATCTGCGGCTTCGAGCGGTCTGAATCTAACCTCCACCTCCGCACCCAAGGCGGCGGCCACCCGGCGAAGGAAGCGCAGCGAGGGGTTGATAGTTGCCCGTTCCAACCGGGAGATATTGGGCTGCCCGGTTCCTGCCCTCTGCGCCAATTCCTCCTGGGACAGGCCCCGCTGAAGCCGGAGTCGGATTACCTCGCGGGCCACCTGGTACTCCGGTTCCAAAGCGCGATAGGCAGATGCAAACTCGGGATCCCGCATCTGTTCCTCGCGATACTCTTGAAAAGGCCGACTTGCTCTAGTCCTCGTCATAGCGCACCTCCAACCGCCCCCCGTGCGTCCGTGTCCAGTATAGCACATATGCTATGACAGGTCAAGGGCGGGGCTGAACCCCCCGCGCTGAGAGAGCAAAGCCCCTGCGGGGCTGAGATCACCAGCCCGAAGGGCTTCGCCCTTTCAGCCCGACGGCTTGAGCCTCGGGCTTCCGCTAGCAGCAAAGGTGTGATCGGTCTTGAGTTCCTTCCAGCGTTTTGCCTACAGCCCATTAGAACAGACTCAACTGCTCTCCCCGAGGCACCACCTGCGCGCCGCCGGCCACCTGGTGGGCCAGCCGCGTCGGCTCCGGCAAACGATACGTCAGCGCGCAGGTCAGCACCACCTCGATGGCCGTCTGCAGATCAATCCGGTGCCCCACGCTGACGTAGACCGGGCTTACCCCCGTGCGTGTGCGCACCACCGCGCCGATGATCTCCTCGCCATCGTACAGCCAGGTGTGGCTGCCCTTCTCCTCGCCGGGCATGTGAAACGTGCCCACCAGCCGTGACTTGGCGCAGCCGATGGTCGGATGGTCCAGCAGCAAGCCCACGTGCGAGGCCAGCCCCAGCCGCCGGAAATGCGCCCGGCCCTGCGCATCGCACATCAGTGCGTCGGGCATCGCGCTCAGCTTCTGCAACGCCTCCAGCACCACCGGCGTCTCGCGGAAACTCAGCAGGCCGGGGATGTAGGGGAAGCGCACGGGCAGTTCGGCGGTGACCTGCTCCAGCGGCGTCTGGTCGGGGTAGGAGAGGACGACGACGGCGGCGCGGGCGACGTTGTCGCCGGGGAAGCTGACGTCAATGCCGGCGATGGTGCGGATGGGACCAGGCAGCGGGGTTTCGGCGACCAGGGGGGCCAATCGGCTCTGGATGGCCCTGGCCTCCTCGCCCGTCACGTCCCAGGGATGTTCGTGCCTGAGCGACAATTCCATGAGCTCCCCTCACCAATGTCATCCCATTCGGGTTGATCGGTCCACAGCCCGAACATGGCCATGGCTGGATGCATGCGGCCAGCAGCGATCTCCCTGCGGATGAATTCGCGGTCAATCTCGCCGTTCTCGGTGTAGAGACCTCGTTCTCGGGGAGAAGCAGTGAAGTTGTCTTTGGCCTCACCAACACTGACGCGAGTGTTCATAGCCTTCCTCCAAACAGGTCAAAATGGGCTGTTTGGTCTTGCAGGCATTCTACCACAGGCTGGGAATCTGGTCAAGATGTCTATTCGTTGGAGTGTCGTTCAAAAGTGTGGGGGGCAACACATTGCCAGCAGAAAAACGGAAAGACCGCAACGTGTATTTTCCGCTTATTCCGCTGTTCCGCTGACAAGATGGGGTGGAGGGCATTGGTCACATGGTAGGGGCACCCCGCGTGGTTGTCCTGGGGCAGGGGCAAGCCCAGCCCCTACGGGTGTGCGATCGGTGGTAGGGGCAACCCTTGCGGTTGCCCTCAGTACAGGTTCAGACGGCCCGCTCGCAGATCGGCCAGGACGTCGTCGGAGCCAAAGGCCCACTGCTCAGGCGGCGGCAGCGCCTCCAGCGACAGCCACACCGGTTCGCCTTCGTACGAGCACCGCTCCTGGCCCCCTGTCCAGCGACAACGGTAAACGATGACCACGGCCCGCACGTTCCTGCCCGGCGCTGGCCCGGAGTAGACCCCCACCAGCCCCTCGATGGCGATCTCCGCCCCAGTCTCTTCCCGCAGCTCGCGGCGCAGCGCCGCGTCGCACGTTTCCCCATAGCGCATCGCACCGCCGGGCAGCGCGTAGCGTCCGTCGGAACGGTGCAGCGCCAGCACCTCTCCTTCGCGCAGCACCACGCCGCCGACGCCAACGACCGGTGGCAGTTGTCCCAGCGTGAGCACCTGCACCACCCGCAGGACCCATCCTGCCAGCAGATGCAGCACTTCACTGCCCCAGGTTATCCATCGGTCCTTGTTCAGGGGCAGTGCCAGCAGTGGGGACAGCGCCGCGCTCGCCATCAGGCTGGTGATCACACGTGAGGTTCGCATGAAGTTTCTTGCGGAGTCAACGAAACAGCAGAGGGTTCAACCCTCCGCTGTCTCGCTGATCTTTGACGCATTGTGATGCGGTGAGAAGAGGAATCTCGGCGAGGCCGCAGGACTACGCGACTTGCCGGTGGGTTTCCAGAGTACGCGAGATGATCTCGTCCTGCTCGCGTTGTCGATACCGGCGCTGGCGTTTCTTGTGCGACTTCTTCCGCGTGGGCAATGGCAGATCATCGCCCATCGCCTCTCGCAGGGCGATCTCCATAAGCGTGGGGGGATCCTCCTCCGGCGCATTCTGCTCGGCTGCCGTCTCCATCTCCGCATGTATCCCCTTGATGCTCAGGTCAATGCGGCCTCGGCGCTTGTCCAACTCCACGATGCGCACCTCCAGTTCCTCGCCGACGGCGACCACATCTTCCGGTGCTCTGACGTAACCGTCGGCCATTTCTCGCACGTGCAACATGCCCTCGCGCGGCAGACCAATGTCCACGAAAGCGCCGTAGGGAGCCAGGCGAGTCACCTTGCCGTTGACGATCATGCCCTGTTCCAGGTCATCCAGGGTTTTTGTCCCCGGCGGCACCATGGTCAGGCTGATGCGGTTCTGCTCCCGATCCAGGTCTTTTATCCAGACGGTGATCTCATCACCAACGCTGAGCACCTCGGTGATCTGGCGCACTTGACGGTTAGGGTCAAGTTCTGAGATGTGCAGGAGGCCGTCGGTCCCTGCACCGATGTCCACGAAGGCACCGAAACCGGCCAGCCGCCGCACTTGGCCTTGCTTTTCCATCCCTCGGGCCAGCGTCCTGACGACCTTCTTACGGGGGATAACCGTGACTTTGGATGCCCCCTTTTTCTTCGATCTTGCCATGTGTGTTTTACCCCCTCAGGTAGTGCAACAAAAACTCGCCGTTCCAACTGGCGAGTCATTGATTCCCAATCGCGCAGTTCCTTTTCTTCGAGCGCTGCTGTCATTATACTCAACTCTGCCCGGCTGTCAAAATAGACACTGGGTCTATCGCGGGACTAACTGTAGTGCTGCTTTCCCACCCGCGCAGGCGGGCGACCGGCGCACAGCGCCCTCATGCTGCGATTTCCATCGGCGGCCATCGGGCCGGGCGCAAAACGTCTCTTTCTGCCATTGGAGTTTCCTCCGAAATGTATACATAACCGCCCAGCAGGCATGGGTGGAGTGGTTTGGCTACCCATCCTTTTCGCGCTATAATATGCCTGTCTGCCTGGCAGCCCGTGCGGCTGTCGGCCAGGCCATCACATCACATTGCCCTGTCGAGAACACACATGCACTCTGAGAAACGACACTCCCTAACCGCCCTGGTTGTCTCGTTGTGGCTTCTGGTTGCTCTGCTCCTTGCCGCTTCGGGTGTGATCGCCGCCGCGCCGGCGGCGATGCCCGCGTCATGCGACGACCTGGTGCGCAACGGTGACTTCGAGCAAGGGACATCCGACCCGGCGCCCTGGATACTGGGAGGGCATACGGAGATCAGTGACCAACGGCCTCATGGCGGCGATTTCGGGGCGTGGATGGGGGACTATCAGGCCACCGACGATACACTGTATCAACTGGTGACCATCCCCGCCGACTCGGACACCGCGGAGTTGCGCTACTGGTGGAGCATGCAGTCTGTTGATGACGTGGAGACGCCTTACGATTATCTCTACGTTACGCTGCAAGCTGCCGACGGCATGCCCTTAGGAGACCTGGAAACGTTGGATAACACGGTGGCGCGGGATACCTGGACGCAAGTCTCCTTTGACCTCAGCGACTACAGGGGGGTATCACTCCGTATCCACTTTCGTTGCACTGGCAACGAGCAGTTCAATACTGGCTTCTTCGTAGATGATGTAGAACTGGAGGTGTGCGAGTCTCCGACGCCCACCCCTACTGGCACATTGACGCCAACGGCGACGTCCACAGGCACGCTGACGCGCACGCCGACGGCAACCTCCACGAGCACGCCCAGCGCGACAGCGACGCCGACGCTCACACTGACAGAGACGTCCACGCCCACGCCGACAGCGACCCCCACGAGGACTCCGACGGCAACACCGACGCCCACGCTCAGTTCCACACCAACCCCCACGAGCACACTAACCGCGACGCCCACGCTTACACCAACTGGCGAGCTGCCGCCGCGCAGCTATTTGCCCCTCGTTCTGCGCGCGGGGTAGCTCCACTCTTAACCGTGGAAATCAAGACTCAGTAGATCCAGAAAGCTCGCGGCGGACTGCCAAGTCCACCGCCTGTCTGCCGGACTTGGCAGTGGGTAGTCTTCCTCTTCCGTGTTGATAGCTTTTCCCTTACCGCAGAGCACGCGGAGCACGCAGAGACCTTCTGGTTTCCTCAGCGCTCTCGGCGGTCTCTGCGGTCAAAAAGCGGCCGAAGCTTGCGTCAACACAGTTGGGGGAGACTACCTGGCAGTGCGATAGGAGCAAATCAGTTCCATCGGCTGATCTATGCCGGGAGAGGGCGGGGAATCGATGAGGCCTCTTCCATTGGGGGAGATAAGGATGGAAGAGGCCTCTTGGTGGGGGAGGAGAAATGATTTGGATGTCAGTTCATCTCTGGCAACCGCTGCCAGAATGGACGACGGCCTGCCAGAATCCCGGATCGGGATAAAGAGAGCAGGCCGTCATTGGCATACCCACCATGATAGCTTAAAGACACCGCTACGATAGCACAGAATCGCTCTGTGTGCTGGACGCTTACCCTACGCTTCCCCTACGATCTCGTCGGCTTCCTCCAATTCGCCCTCATCGCCCAGCATGTCCTCGTCTTCTGAAGGCCGTGGGTGGAGATTGGCCTCTTCTCGTATACGGTTTTCGATCTGTAGGGCGATCTCGCGATTGGCTTGCAGGAACTCTTTCACGTTCTCCCGCCCCTGGCCCAACTGCGTCTCGCCGAAGGAGTAGTACGATCCCCGCTTGTCCACGACGCCCATCTCCACACCCAGATCCAGCAGATCACCTTCCCGCGAAATGCCGTGGCCGTACATGATGTCGAATTCCGTCACCTTGAACGGCGGCGCCACCTTGTTCTTCGTCACCCGCACCCGCGTGCGGCTGCCCACCACCTCACCCTTCTCCTTGATGGCCTGGATGCGCCGGCAGTCCAGCCGCACCGAGGCGTAGAAGCGCAAGGCCATGCCCCCAGACGTCGTCTCCGGGTTGCCGAACATCACCCCGATCTTCTGCCGCAACTGGTTGGTGAAGATCATCGCCGTGTTGGAGGCCTTGATGGCCCCCGACAGCTTGCGCAGCGCCTGGCTCATCAGCCGCGCCTGCAAGCCCATGTGCGCATCGCCCATGTCGCCTTCGATCTCCGCCCGCGGCACCAGCGCCGCCACGCTGTCCACGACGATCACGTCCACCGCCCCGGAGCGCACCAGCGCTTCGGCGATCTCCAGGGCCTGCTCGCCCGTGTCCGGCTGGGCGATGTAGAGGTCGTCCACGTTCACGCCGCAGCGGGCGGCGTAGGCGGGGTCGAGGGCGTGCTCGGTGTCAATGAAGGCAGCCACGCCGCCCATCCGCTGCGCTTCGGCGATGATGTGCTGGCAGACGGTGGTTTTGCCCGACATCTCCGGGCCGTAGATCTCGGTGACGCGGCCGCGGGGGATGCCGCCCACGCCCAGGGCGATGTCCAAACTGATCGAGCCGGTGGGAATGACCTCCACCTCCAGGTGCGTGCCTTCGCCCAGCCGGATGATGGCGCCGTCGCCGAAACGTTTCTTGAGGTTGGCCAGGGTTGTTTCCAGGGCCAGTGCTTTGCCTTTATCCTTGCTCATCTCGTCACCTCCCACAGTGTTGCCTTACATGAACGGTGACGAACGACCAACGACGAAGGACGAACGGCCATCTGGTGTTCGTCGCCGGTCATTTGTCGTTCGTCTGATCTCGGCCACAGGATAGCACAGGTGTTCTATCTTGTCAAATCGGGACTGCCTGTTCAACGCCGGATGAATGGCAGCCAGCAGCGGTAAGGCGTAGGTGTGAGGGTAGCCGTTGCTGTGGGGGTACCTGTTGGAGTGGGTGTCATCGTAGGCGTCGCCGTAGCCGTTGCTGTCGCTGTGGCGGTTGGGATGTTTGTCGCCGTAGGTGTCGCCGTTGGCGTCGGCCAGGGGTTAGCCAGCACGCTGGCGCGGCGCACAAAGGGCGCATGGACGCCGTCGTCTATCGTGACCTCGTTAGTGTACACGGTGTCGTGGGGGATAGGCGGCACAGGGCCATGTACGCTGAACATGAAGACGCGGGAGTCGCCGACGGCTAACGTGCCCTGCCACCTGATCATGCCCGCGGCGTCATCCCACCAGATGCCGCCCGTGGCGCTGCCCGCCTTGTAGGGCAGCGGTGGCACGTCGGTCAGGCTGACCGCTGCCGGGCCGTCGCCATCGTTGCGCAGGGTGATGATGAAGGTGACCTCCTGGAAGTAGTCTATCACTTCCGGCCAACCGCTTTTGCTGGAAGCGGACAGGTCAGGCTCGCCGGTTGCTGTTGGAGTGTGCGTTGCGGTTGCGGTCGGTGTGGCCGTTGGCGTTTTCGTCGGCGTAGCTGTAGCCG
>JACNHM010000110.1 GCA_014383605.1 Chloroflexota bacterium | reverse complement strand
TGGCCAAGTTCTCCAAAGCGGCCACCTATGCCCGCTACGGCGTGCCGGTGATCTATGCCGGCAACCAGGACATCCGCGACGAAATCGAAGGTATCTACAAGGCCGAGGGGGTAGACATCCGCCTCACCCCCAACGTCATGCCGGAGATCAACACCTTCCGCATCGAGGTGGTCAACGAGGCCATCCGCGAGTTGTTCCAGACGATCATCATTCGCGGCAAGGGGTTCGACGTGGTGGAAGAGTACATGAGCGCCCCGTTCATCCCCACGCCGCGCGCGGCCTTCCGTGGCATCAACCTGCTGGCTAAGGGGTACGGCGATGAACCGGGCCTGGGCAACATCATGGCCCTGGACATCGGCGGGGCAACGACCGACTTTTATTCCAACGTCGGCGACAACCCGCTTTACCAGTATGCAGGCGATGATCCGCGGCGCAAGGTGAAACGCACCATCCTCAAGACGCCCAACACCCCGCTGGCCTACCGCCGCGTCGAGGGCAAGTATGGCCTGGCCTACGACGCCGAAAACGTCAAGGAACTGGAGCGGTTCCAGAGCGGGGCCATGAAGCGCGACCTGGAAGCTTTCTTGCTGCACGAGTACCCCGCTTTTCGCCCTGGCGACGACGAGTTTGGGGGCTTTGTCCGGCGGACGAACGGCCAACTGGACTTTGACCTGGACCATTATCTGAGTTGGCTGACGGCCAACCCCCACGCCCTGCCCTACAGCGACGAGGAGAACGCCGTGCGTTCCTTCCTGGCCAAAGAGATCATGGCCGCCACTACCGGACGCAACCTGGGCTACGTCAAAGAGACCGACACCTACTTTCTGCAATACGGGGTCAACTTCCTCAACCAACCCTGCGCCACCTTGCTCATCGGTGGCACCATCTATCACAAGTGCAAGGAAGGCGGCCATTTCGGGCGTGACCTGAAGCTCATGGCCGCCGGCACGCAGTACAACGAGGACGAAAGCTGGCTTCTGCGGCCCCAGGGCCAGGTGCTTCTGGACGCGGCCTACATGGTCTCGATTGTCGGGGGGCTCTACGGCCGCATTGACCCGGAGCGGGCGCTGCGGATGCTCAAACGCGACCTGGTGGCGTTGGAGTAGACCGGCAGACTGTGCGTGCCCATCCTAAAGGTCCCCATGCTCTCCGAGAAGATCCTGCCTCACAAGGAGTGGCAACCGCGCCACACGACCGATGCGCCCGGCGTCGCCCGTCTGGAAGCGTACCGCTGGAGCTGGGTCCGCTGGCGCGGTTGGATCTTCAGCAACCCCATCACGGAACTCCTTTACATCACGGTCCCGGCGGCGGCATGGCGCAGCGGCTGAAGGCCCCGAAGAGGGCGATATCAGGGCGCAGCCGACGCTGCAGTATCAGGCGTTCGCATCCCCGCCAGGATTTGACGCTGACCATCAGTTCAAGTATATTATTGTCCGTCCCAGAGACGGCATACGGACTCGTTTTCGGGAGTGTCCCCAGAGCGTAGTCCGTAGGTCGGAATGGCCTGTTTGGCGCTGTTCCAAGCAATAGTCCTTCGAAGAGGTAGACGAGGAGCATCAGGCACCACGGTTACTGCGAAGAGCGAGTGTAGCGACTGATGCATTGTACCTTGTGATGATGTCGGCGTCAACAACGGGGGAGAGCGGTCGCCTGCGGCGGAAGAGCATCGGAGCGGTGGTTTGCGGGGTAGAACTTGGAGTGGGTAGAGGGGGGTGCAGGACTTCCAGCAGGACACCGTCGTCGAACTGCACCCGTGTCCCCGTGGCGATCCTGCTCATCACCGGGGCAACGGCAGAAGCGGAGTCTCGCTCCACTTCTCGTGGGACCGCCAGCCTCAGGGCTCCTCGTCCGACGGAAGCTGTGTTGAGCCCAGTCGACCGGCCGGCCTCGGACTGCCAGGCAGGGATCGAGCCTGGCTAAGGCTGGTGACCTAGCGTCGCGGGGCATTGGCCGCTGCGCGTCTGTCGTCGCTGCGGCCACGGTTGTGGGCACGATTGTGGTTGCGGTTTGGCTGTGTCCGCCGCGACGGGCCCGGGCGGCTCCCCTGCGATTGGCTTTCCGGCACGAAGCCGCCATAGTCGAAGCCGGGCAACCGCCGCCGTTCGATCCGTTGCCCCAAGACCTTTTCGATCTCGCGTACCAACGGTTCGTCGCCTTGAGCCATGAAGGTAAGGGCCTCACCCGTACGGTGGGCGCGCCCGGTGCGCCCGATGCGGTTCGTGTAGGCATCCACGGTGTCGGGCATGTCGAAGTTGATCACGTGCGAGATCTCGGACACGTCAATGCCGCGCGCAGCGATGTCGGTGGCGACGAGGATGTCGTACTTGTTGTTGCGAAAACCGGTGATGGCCTGTTGGCGCCGGTTCTGCGACATGTTGCCTTGCAGCGCCGACACGCGATATTTGCGTTTCTCGAGGTCGCGGGCCAGGTTGCGGGCGCGGTGTTTCGTCCGGGTGAAGATCAGCACGCGACCCGTGGCGGTCTGTTCCAATGTGGCCAGCAGGAGTTCTTTCTTGAGGCCCTGGGACACGGGATAGATGGCGTGGGAAACGGTCTTGGCGGGGGCAATCACGCCGACCTGCACGGTGACCGGATCGTTGAGGATGCTGCGGCCCAGCTCGCGGATGTCCTGGGGCATGGTGGCCGAAAAGAAGAGTGTCTGGCGACGCTCTGGCACGAGCTTCAGGATGCGGCGAATGTCGGGCAGGAAGCCCATGTCGCACATGCGATCGGCTTCGTCCAGGACGAGTACCTCGACGTGCGATAGGTCAATGCTGCGGTCGCCGGCGAGGTCGAGCAGGCGGCCCGGGCAGGCCACGACGATCTCGGCGCCGCGCCGCAGCGCCTCGACCTGGCGAGTCCTGCTGACGCCGCCATAGACGGCGACGCTGCGCACCCGGGTTCTCCGGTCCAGGTCGACGCTTGCCTGGTGGATCTGTTCGGCGAGTTCGCGCGTGGGCGCGATGATGAGCACACGCACCCGGCCCACGGGACCTTTGGTCAATCGCTGTAGGATGGGCAAGAGGAAGGCCGCGGTTTTCCCGGTGCCCGTTTGCGCTATCCCGAACAGGTCGCTCCCCTTGAGCACGTGGGGGATGGCCTGCTGCTGAATCGGGGTCGGCGTGGTGTAGCCAGCCGCCTTGATGCCCGCGCGGATGCGCGGGTCAAAAGAGAATTGTTCGAAATTCAAGTCAGTACTCCTTGACTGCATTGAGCCAAGTCGCACTCTTGGCTCTCCATTTCAGGTTCTGGGGTCTACCCTGTGAGTCGGTGCAGACGGGCACAAAAAAACCGCCCCGATTGCGTGAATCGGAGCGGTGAACGATGCCAAACCGATTTGCCTGACCAACTGCAGGTAGTATAGCAGTAGATGTCGTGGGTGTCAAATCGGAGAGGGGCGACGGTTGGAGGGGATTCGGTGGCGCGATTCACTCCTGGAAAGCGGACGCTGTGCAGGGAGGGCTGGTTCCTATGCTTCGCTGGGGGTGACTGGGTGATCCCTGTCTATTCCTCGCCCCTGGCAGTGCCGGGAGCGGGCGGCACCGACAAGCAGCGTGTAGGGCACAAAGCCACCGAGTACAGCGCAGAACGCTCGCCGTTGGCCCACCAGCCGTCCCAGGGTGTGTGCCAGCAGGCGGGCGATCAAGGTGATATTGAGCCCGTTTGCTTAGTACTACAACCGCACCTATGGCGGTTTATCA
>JACNHM010000229.1 GCA_014383605.1 Chloroflexota bacterium | reverse complement strand
AGCGGTTGTTTGGCGAGCACGGGGCCTACGGTGGCTGCTGGTGCATGTGGTGGCGAACCACCCGCGCCCGGTTTGCAGAGCAGGCCGGCGAAGGCAACCGGCAGGCCATGAAGGGTATCGTGGCCTCGGGGGAGGTGCCGGGCATCCTGGCCTACCTCGACGGCGAAGCGGTGGGCTGGTGCTCGGTGGCACCCAGGGAAAGCTATGCCTCGCTGAACCGTTCCCCGGTGCTGAAGCGGCTCGACGATACGCCGGTGTGGTCCATCGTCTGCTTCTTCGTGGCCAAAGAGCACCGGGGCGAGGGATTGACCCTGGCGCTCATTCGGGCGGCGGTGGCGTACGTGCGGCAGCAGGGAGGCAAGGTCGTCGAAGCGTATCCGTCGGTGCCGAAAGGTGGCCGTATGCACCCGGCGTCCAGTTTCATGGGGCTGCCCGGTGTGTTTGAGCAGGCCGGGTTTGTCGAGTGTGCCCGCCCGTCGAAGAGCAAAGTGATCATGCGGTGTCCCACTGCATGAAGTATGTGAAGGAAGGTGTCTATTCAAGGAGGTGTCGTGAAATGCGATCAGAAGTGTCCCTGCCGATTCAAGTGTGCAAGCCGCGCTGCTTCGTAATCGAGCCAAGGATCAGCCGTTTTCAGGCAACTGCGCTTGCAGGTGCCCACTCAGATAGGATGTTTCGTATCAGATCACCCTTCAAGAGGCCTGATGTGAACGTGAGATTGATACAGCGACGCCTTGTGCCGTTGTGGAGCGTTCGCTGTAGGTCTCGCTTCCATTATGATCGCCTCGCTAGCTACACGATTCCTGCCTTGGATGCTGACGCTGTTGAGATTACAATCCAAGGGCCCGATGGCGGGCAACTGGTGCTTCCGGTCAGTCAGGAGTCAAGAAGGGAGAGACTACCGTGCATGGTCTGGAGAGATGTGTGACCGAGCGTGATGTATCTGAGCTCATCGAAGCATATGAGCCTCTCGAGTCTGGTTCGCTGACACAGAGGGCCCGATCATTCCTACAGGATGAGCAGAAATGTCTTCAGGCATATCTATCGAATCCTTCCCGTGAGGTCAACGATCTCGCTGAGTTCTATCGGACCGCAACTGTAGATGGTGATCCCGTGTACAATGACTTGGCAGATGAGAGAGTCCAGGTAGCGTTGCCCGACAAGCCCGCAAACCGTGTGGTCAGCGAGGTCATGAAGAAGGTAATGGTCTCAATAGAGCCAGTGAAGATACATGATTGGTCACTGACGGTGGACACTGCTGATCTGTACTTCCGTCCGTTGTATGTCTTTGAGTTCGAGAGGGCTAGCAAGGAAGGAGATATCTCGGAGACGAAGCTGGAGCAACTCGATGCTTTGAGTAGGGACTGGAGTACCCTTTCCAGTCGAGAAGTGAAGCAGTCAAGCGTGCCCTGGAACAAGATCCTGCTGCTGACAATGGATGCTACTGCTGTCGTTCTTCAAGAACTTGGGGGTCCTTGGCTGAGAGCTGCAGGAGGTCTGCTGGAAGTGGGTACAGAGCACATTCCTGATATCGTCGAGGAAATGAGAAGGCCCGAAGGCAAGTAGGCCTAAGTTGAAACAAGTCAGTCATGTAGAGATGCTGGGACGAGGATAGGATAGACCATGATCATTGCCGAACGCAAACCGATAGACGAACTCAAAGCCATCGTCGAGCCGTACGAGCGGGTGCTGCTGGCCGGCTGCGGCACCTGCGTCGCCGTGTGCTTTGCGGGCGGCGAGCAGGAGATGGCCACGCTGGCCTCCCTGCTGCGCATGGCCACGCGGCTGGACGGCCAGGAGAAGACCTTCGACGAGGTCACCGTGCAGCGGCAGTGCGAATGGGAGTTCCTGGACGAGATCCAGGATCGGGTGGACGACTACGACCTCGTCCTCTCCCTGGCCTGCGGCATCGGCGTGCAGGCCATCGTCGAGCACTGGCCGCAGGTGCGGGTGGCCCCGGCGCTCAACACCAGCTTCCTGGGATTGCCCGTGCAGCAGGGGGTCTGGGCTGAGCGCTGCCAGGCCTGCGGCAACTGCATCCTGCACCTCACCGGCGGCATCTGTCCCATCGCCCGTTGCGCCAAGAGCTTGCTCAACGGCCCCTGCGGCGGCTCCCAGCATGGCCACTGCGAGGTGGACGCCGAGCTGGACTGCGCCTGGCATCTCATCTACGACCGGCTGAAGGCGCAGGATCGGTTGGACTTGATGATGGAGATCGAGCCGCCCAAGGACTGGAGCAGCAGCCGCGACGGCGGCCCGCGGGGGATCGTGCGCGAGGATCTGAAGAACGTAAAACGTGAAACGTAAAACGTGAAGCGTGAAACGTGGGACAAGATTACGCGTTACGCTTTACGCATCACGCATCACGCATCACGTTCGCAGCGGTATCCATCGGCGTACCAGATTCTACCGATTTCGCAGACAAGGCTATGGCGACCGTTTTCATGAAGTTCCTCGAGCTGTGGCCGGGGGACTACGAGCGGGGCATCCGCTGGCTGACGCTGGGCCGCATGGAGGGGCTGCGCCGCCGCATCGCCGAGGAGTGGGTGGAGCCGGGCGACCGGGTGCTGGACGTGGGCTGCGGCACGGGGACGCAGGCGCTGCTCTGCGCCCGGCGCGGCGCGCGGGTCACCGGCATTGACGGCTCGCAACCGATGCTGGAAGAGGCCCAGGCGCAAGCCGCCGTCGCGGGACTGGCCGAACGGGTCCAGTTCCTGTGGCTGGATGCCTCGGAGATAGCCGAGCGCTTCCCGCCGGACAGCTTCGACGTCATCATCTGCAGCCTGGTGCTGAGCGAGCTGGACGAGCGGGCGCAGCGCCGCTTGCTGGCCGCCTGCCAGACGCTCCTGGCCGAGGGCGGGCGGCTGCTCATCGTTGAGGAAGTGGCGCCGGAGGGGCGTCTGGCGCGCTGGGGCTACACCGCCTGGCGCTGGTTCTGGACGGCGCTCACCTGGTTTCTCACCCGTTCGACCACCTACCCTCTGCGCCAGCCCGAGCGACTGTTGGCCGAGGCCGGTTTTCGGGCCGTGCCCGTGGCTTCCCATGCGGGCGGCCTGCGCTTGCTGTTGGGGCAGAAGGAGGAGGGAGAGGAGCCCAGCGCTGCGGCGGCTGACGTGCCCGAGTTGCGCCATGGGGTCACCGTGGGCACGCTGCTGCGGGACCTCTACTGCCTGCTGACCCGCATCGTGCCGCCCTATCTCAGCGTGCGGCCGGGGCTGTACCGGGTGGGGCGGCCGGCCCGCAACGCGCCGCTGCTGGTGACCGGCAACTTCGACCTGACCGTGCGGCGGCTGGTCAGATCCATCCAGGGTCTGGACGCTTACCTGCTGGTGGCCGACTCGCGAGGCATCAACGTCTGGTGCGCAGCGGGCGGCGGCCACTTCACCGCCGACAAAGTCATCGCGGCGGTCAAGCGCAGTGGCCTCGACGAACTGCTGGATCATCGGCGGTTGATCCTGCCGCAGCTCTGCGCCAGCGGCGTGGAGGGGCGGCGCATCGAGGAGGCCACCGGCTGGCGGGTGCAGTGGGGGCCAACGCGGGCGACGGACATCCCCGCCTACCTGGCCCGCGGCGGCCGCAAAACCGACGGTATGCGCCGGGTGGACTTTCCTGTGCTCGACCGGCTGGAGATGAGCGTGGTCATGTGGCTGTTTTGGGCGCTGTTACTAGCCGTGATCCTGCTCATCGTGCGGCGCAGCCTGGTCGTCCCGGCGCTGCTCAGCTCCCTGGCCTTGTTCGCGGTCACCGGCGTCCTGTGGCCCTGGCTGCCCGGCTACCAGGGCACGACGAAGGGGCTGTTCCTGGCGGCGGCCAGCGTGGTCTTGACCATCGTCTGGTCCCTGACGGTGGCTCATCTGCCGCCGCAGCGGTTGTTCAACTGGTGCCTTGGCCTCAGTGCGCTGGCTCTCTTCGTGGGGGCTGATTTCCAGGGGACCGACCCGCGCCGCCGTGGCGGCGAGGTGGAGCAGTTCCCCAAGATCGCCCCGCTGGAGCTGGCGCTGGGGGCGGCCTATCTGCTGGTGCCCCGGTTGGTGGGGTGGTGAGATGGGCTTGCTGCGGTTGCTGCGGGAGGAATGGGAGTGGTTCATCGCCGCCTGGGGCAAGGCGGCACGCCTCGATCAGGAACGCTGCCGGGGCTGCTGGATCTGCTACGAGGTCTGTCCCGTCGGCTGCTTCCGGCCGGACCGAGCGCAACAGGTGGTGCAGTTGATGGATGGCGACCGCTGCGTCGCCTGTGGCGCCTGCGTTCTGCAGTGCCCCGAGGGGGCGTTGCAGTTGGCATCCTTGCGATAGGGGGATTGGCATGACTGTCACTGTGGAGGATTTGCGTCCGTTTACGCTTTTCGACAAACTGAGTGATGCGGAGCTGGATAGACTCGTTCCCCTCGGCCGAAGGGAGACCTGGGAACGGGGCGCTTTCATCTTCAGGGAGGGGGATAAGGCCGTTGCTTTGTATCTTATCGTGTGGGGCAAGGTGGCGCTGGAGAAAATGATCCAGTTGAGCCCCCACAGCAGGCCGCGACCGGCGACCCTGGAGATCCTACAAGCAGGCGACAGTTGCGGCTGGTCCACAGTGGTCGAACCGCACATCTACACCAAATCGGCGGTCAGCCTGGGCCAGGCGGAACTGCTGTGCATTGACGGGGAGGGGTTGCAGCAACTGCTCAGTGAGGATCATCACATCGGGTATGAGCTGATGGCCAGCCTGACGGAGGTGGTGGCCTCCCGTCTCAAGGATGCGACGGACACCCTGTCCTATTTCGTGTCCATTATCTCGCACGAGCTGCGGTCGCCTATTGCGGCGGTGGACAACTATCTTCAAGTCATGTTGGGTGGCTACACAGGGCCGCTCAGCCAGCAGCAGCAGATCATGATGGAGCGTTGTAGTGTGCGGCTCCAGGAGCTTTCGGACATGTTGAATAGCATCCTGGACCTGGCGCGCATGAGGCCGGAGCAGATCGAGAGCGACTTCACGAAACTTTCGCCACAGGAGGTGTTCGTGCTTTCCATGGAAGACGTGCTGCTGCCGGCCAAGGAGAAGGACATTGGTCTGCAGATGAACGTGCCAGAGGTTCTGCCTGAGATCATCGGCGCCCCCAACCGCTTACGTCAAGTCTTCACCAACCTGTTGAGCAACGCCATCAAGTTCACGCCGGCGGGAGGGCAGGTTGTCTTCCGTGTCGAAGATCAGCCAGATCATCTACGGATAGAGGTGATTGATACTGGCCCAGGCATCGCCCCCGAGCACATGCCCCACATCTTTGAGGCCTTCTATCGTCCTCCAGATACGGAGGAGAAGGGGTTGGGCCTGGGGCTTTCCATCGTCAAGCGCATCGTGAATGCGCATCGGGGCAAAATCATTCCCGAAAGCCCCTATCCGCCCGATGGTGAGGGGGGAACACGCATGCTGGTGCTCTTGCCCAAGAATCCTCTGGCACAGCCCTTGCAAGAGGTCAGCGAACTCGCCTATGGCAGCATCGCCGGCTTGCGTTCGGTGGTCAAGCAGCCTGATGGGAAGTAGACAAGGATACAAGGAAACAAGTAGACAAGGGAAGATCAGATGAGCGTTCACATCGCTCCTTGTCTACTTGTGTACTTGTCTACTTGTTTCCTTTGAGGGAGGAGGGTCTATGAAGAGCGGCAGCAATTTGGAAAAGGTGCTGGAAGCTGGGCATTTCGCCGTGACGGCGGAGTTGGGACCGCCCAAGGGAGGCGACGCCGGCGTGATCCGTCATGGGGCGGGGATGCTGAAGGATTGTTGCGATGCTCTCAACGTCACCGATAACCAGACGGCGGTGGTGCGCATGTCCAGCATCGCCGCCTGTGGCATCCTCAAACAGGAAGGCGTGGATCCGGTGTTGCAGATGACCTGTCGCGACCGCAACCGGCTGGCCATCCAGGCCGATATCCTGGGGGCCTCGGCGCTGGGCGTCCGCAACATCCTTTGCCTGACTGGTGATCACCAGAAGTTCGGCAACCATCCCACGGCGAAGAACGTGCACGACATCGACTCCATCCAGTTGGTACGGATGGTCAAGAACATGCGCGACGAGGGGAAGTTCGACTGTGGCGAGGAGGTCAAAGGAGAACTGCCCTTCTTCATCGGCACGGCGGCAAACCCCTTCGCTGATCCCTACGAGTTCCGCCCCCTGCGTTTGGCCAAGAAAGTGAAGGCCGGTGCGGACTTCATCCAGAGCCAGGCGGTCTTCAACGTGGAGAAATTCCGCGACTACATGGCCAGGGTGCGGGACATGGGCTTGTTGGAGAATATGTACTTCTTGGCTGGTGTCATCCCTGCCAAATCGGCAGGCATGATCCGCTACATGAAGAAGTACGTCGCCGGCCTGGATATCCCTGATGAACTCGTACGGCGGATGGAGGATGCCGAGAAGGCCAGGGAGGAGGGCGTCCGCATCTGCGTCGAGATCATCAACCAGGTGCGGGAGATTCCAGGCGTGCGCGGCGTGCACATCATGGCCGTGGCCTGGGAGTCCATCGTACCCCGGATCGTCGAGGAGGCGGGCTTGCTGCCGCGCCCAGTTGTGTGATCACGAGAGGCGTGAAAGGTGCGAAAGGCACGAAATCGAAAGGGAGGGAGATCATGACCAAGGCGAAGATTCTGGTGGTAGATGACGATCCTGACATCCGCGTCATGCTCAGCACCGTGCTGGAGGCGGAAGATTACGGCGTGATCACGGCCAAGGACGGCGTGGAATGCCTGGAGATGGTCCAGGAGATGCAGCCAGACTTGCTCATCCTCGACCTGCTGATGCCGCGCAAGGACGGCTTTGCCGTGGTGCGGGAACTGCGGGCAAGCGCCAGGTACGCGGATTTGCCCATCCTCATCCTGACCGCCGTACCGGAGGAAGCCAGCCGTCGCCGCTACGAACTGGAGGTGGGAGTCTCCATGGACGTGCAGGACTACGTGGTGAAGCGCATCCGCCCGCCGGAGTTGTTGCGGCGCGTGGAAAAGTTGTTGAAGAAGTAAGCGGGAGGTGGCCGGTGGCAAAAGGTGTGGATATTCTGTTGGTTGACGACGATCCTGACTTCGTGGCTGCCACGCGGCTGGTGCTGGAGAAGGCGGGGTACGATGTCCGCACGGCGCTGCGCGGCCAGGCAGGGCTGGATCTGGCTCGCCAGAAGACGCCGGACCTCATCATCCTGGACATCATCATGCCAGACCAGGATGGTTTCACGGTCTGCGAGGCGCTCAAGGCTGATCCGGAGCTGCGCCACGTGCCGGTGATGATGCTCACCAGCTTCGCCGGTCGGGTGTCGGAGACTTCTATTGCGCTGAGGCAGGGGATGATGCTGGAAGCGGAGGACTACGTGGACAAGCCTGTGCGCCCGCCGGAGCTTCTGCGCCGCATCGAAAAGCTACTGGCGCGTCTTGAGCAGCCGGAATAGGGCCAGGAGGTGGGGCCATGATCATCACCGAACAGAAGTCGTTGGACGAGATTCTGGCCATTCTGGAGGGCCACGAGGCGGTATTCCTCGTCGGTTGTCCGATCTGCGCCACCACCTGGGGCACCGGCGGGGAGCAAGAGGTGCAGAGGATGGAGGCCAAACTGGAGGCGGCGGGGAAACGGTGTCTCGGGTGGCTGCTGCCTGATGAAGGCGTTTGCGACGGGCGCATCACGCGGTTGGGTCTGCGGCGTCGGAAAGAGGAGTTGGCGCAGGCGGATGCGATCCTGGTTCTCTCCTGTGGCGCGGGCGTGCAGACCGTCGCGGCCCTGGTGGACGTGCCCACCTATCCGGCCCTCAATACACTCTTCCTGGCCCGTCTGCAGAGCCTGACCGTCTCGGATGAGCGCTGTCGGCTGTGCGGGGAGTGCGTGCTGGCGGAAACAGGCTCCATCTGCCCGGTGACCCTCTGCCCCAAGGGGCTGGCCAACGGTCCCTGCGGCGGCTACATGGACGGCAAATGCGAGGTGGACAAGGAGCAGGACTGTGCCTGGGTCATGATCTACCAGCGGCTGCACGAGTGGGACCAGGGGGAACGCTTCCAGACCATCCGTGAGCCCAAGGACTGGAGCAAGGCTTGCCACCCACAGCGCATTGACAAGCGGGCTCCTCGGCCTGGGAAGTAAGGGGGTGGAGAATGAGCCGCCTGCAAGTCGCATTGGAAGAAGGGAAGTTCGTCGTCACAGCGGAAATCGGCCCACCCAAGGGGGTTGACGTCGCCGAATTCCTGGAGACGGCCGAGTTCCTGCGCGACCGGGTGGACGCCGTCAACGTCACCGACCAGCAGAGTTCGGTGATGACGCTAGGCTCGCTGGCTGCCTGCCGTCTGCTGCAGGAGCGGGGCGTCGAGCCGATCTACCAGGTGACCTGCCGCGATCGCAACCGCATCGCCCTGCAATCGGATCTCCTCAGCGCCCACGTGCTGGGCATCGAGAACGTGCTCTGCCTGACCGGCGACTACGTAACGCTGGGCGATCACCCCCAGGCCAAGCCGGTGTTTGATCTCGATTCGGTCACCTTGCTGAGGACAATGGAGACGTTACAGAACGGGCAGGATTTGGCCGGCAAACCGTTGAAAGGCACGCCTCGTTTCTTCCCCGGCGCGGTCGTGAACCCGGGGTCGAATCCGCTGGAACCGCAGATCGCCAAGATGGAGAAGAAGGTGCGCGCCGGGGCCAGGTTCTTCCAGACGCAGGGGGTCTACGACGCGCAGCAGTTCGCCCGCTTCATGGAGAAGGTGAAGCATTGGAACGTGCCGGTGTTGGTGGGCATCATCTTGCTGAAGTCGGCAGGCATGGCTCGTTTCATGAACCGCAACGTGGCGGGTGTGCACGTGCCGGATCGCTTGATCGAAGAGATGGCAGAGGCGGAGGATCGGGTGAAGACGAGCATTGAGATCGCCGCTCGTCTGATTCGAGAGGTGAAGGACATCTGCCAGGGCGTGCACATCATGTCCCTGGGCTGGGAGCATCACATCCCGGCCATTCTGGATGCCGCGGGGGTGTAGGAGGGAGCCTGGGCCAGCCGCGCCACGGCACCCCGCAGGGAACCTACGCCGTCTGGCTGGATGGCGAACTGGCCATCCGTCACCTGCGCTGCGGCTTCCGGACCGCGCAGCGCAAACTGGCCCGCCTGCCCCTCGACCCCGAGCTGATGCACGAAATGCAAGCCATCCTGGAGCGTGGCAGTCTGTGAGCGGACACGGGCACGGTTTCACACGGATGGGCACGGATCAACATGATACTCCGTGGAAAACGGTGTTCATCCGTTCCCCATCTCTGTCGCTGCGACGTGGGACTTGCGGGCTGGACGTCGCAGCGCTTTTCTTTCCGCTTCTTCCGCTTTCTGGTAGTCCCCCTCTTCCGTGTTGATGGTTTTCCCTTACCGTAGAGCACGCGGAGCACGCAGAGATCTTCTGGTTTCCTCGGCGTTCTCTGCGGGTCTCTGCGGTCAAAAAGCGGCAAAACTTGCGTCAACACAGTTGGGGGAGACTACCTCGACAATGTCACATTCGACGAAACGTTAGTAGTGAGGTACGTAGCACAGCGGAGTAGCGTCCTGGCGACGGCACTCCGCTCCGCTGCGTGCCTGACTACAAGCGAAATGTGACATTGCCAAGCTACCCGCTTCCCCTTGACCTCACTCATCCCTTGTCGCGGACAGCTCCAACTGGCGACGATAGAGCTGGCTGTACAGCCCGCCGCGCTGCATCAGCTCGCGGTGGTCGCCCACCTCGATGATGCGCCCTTCCTCCAAAGCGATGATCTTGTCGGCGTTGCGGATGGTGCTCAGCCGGTGGGCGATGACCAGCGACGTGCGGCCCCGCAGCACCGATTCCAGCGCTTGCTGGATCAGGTACTCCGCCTCGGCGTCCACCGACGAGGTGGCCTCGTCCAGGATGAGGATACGGGGGTCGGCCAAGATGGCCCGCGCCAGCGCCAGCCGCTGTTTCTGGCCCCCGCTCAACTTGACGCCCCGCTCGCCGATCTCGGTGTCGTAGCCTTCGGGCAGCGTCTCGATGAACTCGTGGGCGTAGGCCGCCTGGGTGGCGGTGACAAGCTCCTCGTCGCTGGCGTCCGGCTTGCCGTAGAGCAGGTTCTCGCGCACGGTGCTGTTGAACAGGAAGGTGTCTTGCAGCACCACGGACACGTGGCTGCGCAGCGAGTCCAGCGTGATCTCCCGCAGATCATGGCCGTCCAGAGTGATCCGCCCCTGAATGGGATCGTAGAAACGGCTGAGCAGATTGGCGATGCTGGTCTTGCCCGCGCCGCTGGGGCCGACCAGCGCCACCATCTGGCCGGGCTTCATCTCGAAGGTGACGTCGCGTAGCACCTCGTCGCCGGTGCCGTAGCGGAAGGTCACGTTTTCAAAGGCCACTTCGCCCTGCACGTGGGGCAGTTCCATGGCCCCTGGCGCGTCCTCGATGTCCGACGTGGCATCCAGCAACTCGAAGATGCGCTCGCCAGCGGCGATGGCTTCCTGGAAGACGTTGTCTATCTCCGTCAGGCGGTTGATGGGCTGGTAGAAGGAAGTGATGTAGGAGAGAAAGGCGACCAGCGTGCCCAGCGACAACTCGCCGCGCACGACCATCACCGCTCCTACCCCCAGCACGATGATCGTGCCCAGCGAGGCCACGAAGCGCATGGCCGGGAAGAACGTGGACCAGTAGCGAATGCCCCGCACTCGTTCTCGATAGTAGTTCTCGCTTTCGGCGGCGAAGCGTTCCAGTTCCCGCTCCTCCTGGCCGAAGGCCTGGATGACCCGGATGCCCGAGAGGCTGTCCTGCAGCCGGGCGTTGATGTCGCCCAGCCGGTCGCGCACACGGCGGTAGATGGGGCGGACGCGGGTGTTGAAGCGGCGCAGGGCCACGGCGAGGATGGGCACCGGCAGCAGCACGGCCAGCGCCAGTCGCCAGTCCAGCAGGAAGAGGATGATGGCCGCGCCGAGCAGCCGCAGGAGGTCCACGGCCGTCAGGGCCGAGCCATGGGTCACGAAGTTCTCCAGGGCGTTGACGTCGTTGGTCACGCGGGACATCAGTTCGCCGGTGGAGGTGCGCTCGAAGAAGGAGAGGGACAGCCGCTGCAGGTAGCCGTAGAGGCGCACCCGCAGGTCGAAGATGAAGCGCTGGCCCAGCGCGTGGCGGATGTACAGGTCACCGGCGTTGGCCAGTTGCTGCAGCGCGTACACGCCGATCAGTGATCCCACGATCACGCCCAGACGAGCCAGATCGCGGGTGCCGATGACCTCGTCCACGATGGTTCTCTGGAAGAGCGGCGGCGACAGTTCCAAAGCCGTCACGACCAGCAGCAGGGCAGCGCTGATCAGCAGGGTCTTCCAGTAGGGGGTGAGGAAACGAAAGAGGCGCTTCAGAATTTGCATCGTCAACTTCCCTCGCTACGTCTGAATGGGTGTCTGGTCAGGCCGTTTTGCGGCGAGCCAGTGGGTGCCGAGCAGGCCCAGCGCCAGGCAGGCGAAGGCCGTCACCCCGAAGGTGGGGCGGATGCCCACGGCGTCGGCCAGCAGGCCGCTCAGCCAGGGGCCGCCGAACATGCCTAAGGCATACACGGCCTGGTGCAGCCCCATGGCCGTGGTGCGCTCGCCGTCGGCCACCTGCTCAATGCTCATGCCCATGAGCAGCGGATAGCCGATGCCCTGCCCCAGCCCGATGCAGACCTGGGCGGCGAAGATCAGCGGCAGCGAGCGGGCCAGCGCCGCCCCGCCGATCCCCGCAGCCATCAGCAGGAAACTGACGTAGACCAGCCGGCGGGCGCCGACGCGGCGCACGATGGTCGTGGACAGCAGGTTGCCCAGCAGGACCACGCCGATGTTCAGGCTCACCAGCAGGCTCAGGGCCACGTCCGTGGCCCCCAGTTCCCTGGCCAGCACGGGCAGGAAGCCGAAGGTGGCCGTCCAGTTGGCATATTGGCCGACGGCCTGGAGCACGGCGGGCAGCAGCACGTCGCGCCGCACGATCAGGCGGCCGATGGACTGCGCCGAAGGGCGCTGGGGCGGACGGCGTGTTTCCCTGGCGGGCAAGATGATGAGCAGGGCCAGCGCGGCCGCCCCGGCGGCCAGGAAGAAGGCCAGGGAATAGCCACCCAGGTTGTTGAGCGAGCCGGTGACGCTGGAAGCCAGAGCACGGCCTGCTGAGGCCACCAGCGTGAGCAGGGCGCTGGCGCGCACCGCTTCGTCGGCTGGAAACAGCGTGCTGAACACGGCGATCAGCGGCACCCAGGTGCCGGCGGCCAGCCCGGTGATGGCTCGCCCGACGAGGAGTTCGTTCACGCCGCCAGCCCGGCCCATGATCACCGCGCCCAGCCCGGCCAGGGCCAGCCCGACGAGGATGAAGGGCTTGCGCCAGCCCAGCCAGTCGGCGGCGACGCCCAGCGGCAGGCGGATGATGGCCTGCCACAGGCCGTACATGGAGAGGACGACGCCCACCAGCGCCAGGTTGTCGCTCTTGCTCTGGACGTAGACGGGCAGCGTGGGCACGTACAGGTAGAGCGACGCCCAGTACAGGAAGACGGCCAAGGCGTACAGCCCGATCATCAGCCGCCGGCGGCTGCCAGTCGCCGGGGAGGTAGAAACAGTATGGGTGGCTAAGGATTCGCTCATCCCTATTCCAGGTATGCCTCCGCGGATACGTGGAATGCCTCTTCTGGTGTGCCCTCAAGGCTACCTGAGGGAAAGAAGGTCGGTTCGTATCTCTGGTTGCTGTAGGTGTAAAAGGCGAAAGCCCAGCGCTCCTCATCGCCATGGTAGCGCAGGCGGCACAGGTGGGTGGGCGTGTTGCGCAATCGCTCGATCATCTCTTCCTGCGTCTCATGCCAGTCTTCGGGAGGCCAGCCTTCCCAGGGGATCGGCTCGGTGTAGGCGTCAATGTAGCAGAACTGACCACGGAAGCGGATGTCGAGCTTCGTGTAGCGACCGGGGAAATGCTGCTCGGCATAGCGTCGGATTCTCTCTTCGGTGCGAACCTTGACTGCGTCAGGGATCTTCCTGCCGCCCGAATGGGGGTCGTAGATCCATTGCTTACGGCTTGTCATCGTTTGCCTCCTCCTCTTCTTCGGCTTCAGATCCGGGTGGTGCTGGCTGCCTGGGCCATCAGTTCGTGAATCTGCAGCGGCTCGCCTCTGCTCGGATCGCGCAGCAGCGAGAGCGCTCCCTGCTCGCACTTGGAGACGCAGACGCCGCAGCCCATGCAGAGCGTACCGTCCACGACGGCACGGCCATCGGTCACCGCAATCGCCCCGAACTGGCAGAACTGACTGCACGTGCCGCAGGCGGCGCAGCGGCTGGCGTCCACCCGGGCGACGTAGCCGGAGGAGGCCAGCATCGGCGTGCCGTGCTGCCAGGCCTGCATCGCCCCGCAGCAGCAAGCACAGCAGTTACAGATGGCATAGAAGCGGCCCAGCATGGCGTCTTTGAAGAAGGCATGGGACACGTGCCCTCGCTCCTGCTCGGCCTGCAGGATCTCCACAGCTTCTCCCTGTGTGATCCAGCGGGAGCGGCGCGGGTGGTGCTCGATGATGAAACTGGCGAAAGGCTCGCCGACGATGAGACAAACGTCCAGCGGCAGGCAGGGGTTAGGGCGTGCGGCGCGGCAGGGACACTCCAGCACCACGATGTGGTCGGGGTTGCGCAGCACGATGTCGCGGGCCTTGGCATAGGGGATCACTTGCTCCAGATCGGTCAGGGTGATCTCCTGTTGCACGGTGACCAGCCGCGTGGCCGCCTCCAGGGGCACGACCTTGCCGTGGTAGGTGTCGGCGAAGGTGACGCGATCGGGGTTTTGGTCATCGGTTGGCCGGGGCGAGAACAGCGGCGATAGCCTGCGCACCAGGGGCGCAAAGGTGCGGGCCAGCGGATGCTCTCCGGTCCCGATGCCAATGTAGAGATAGGGCCAGCGTGCATAGACGTAACCATGCAGCCAGTCGAAGAAGGAGAAGCCGGGCGTGCGCCGCGCCTCGCGGATGAAGGCGCGGGTGGAGGGGCGTGGCCATTTGGGCCAGGATGGGCGTTTTGTCATGGGTGTTCTCATGCCCCTTGCTTACACTCAAAGATGAATTCGTCACCGAAGTGGAACATCAGCTTCAGGATCAGGCGTTTGCCTTGCAGCGTGATAGTTCCGGCGCCGTTGACCGGATCCATCTCGTCCATGGCCTCAAAGCTGAACCAGACGCGATCCCCATCCAGTTGACCAGAAAGCGAGCCAGCAATCAGGCCGATCTGAAACTCCCCACTGACCTCACTGCCATCCTGTTGGAGCGTGACGTAGGGTGTGGTTTCCATGTACAGGTAATCGTCGTCAAGGTCAGGGCTGGAGACGACGATCCAGGTACCGGTAACATCAATGGTTCTACTGCTTTCTTTTTCGATGGGGGCGTCTACCACGTCCCACACCATGGAATGGGCTTCGAGTTCGAACCAGGCATTGAACACCTCGGCTGTACGCTCGGCCGGCCAGGTTGCGGGATCCAGGTACCAGCCTGCCAGCTCCATCTCAAACAGCAGGGGCTTGAATGGTTCCAGGTAATCCAACATGTCTTCCAGGCTGTAGAGATCAGGCACCAAGAGTACTGTGCAGTCTTCCAGCAGGTTTTGCATGGAGATGGGCGACGACAACGTAGGGTCTCTGTTGACCCATTCCAAGAACGGTGCTTTGGGTTTGATGATGACGACGCCGCGATTGATTTGTTCCACAGTCTGGCCTCCTCTGAAACTCTTTGAAGTAGTGGCTGATCACTGATTGTGCCAGACCATTATACCAGAGCGGTGCCCACAGGACAATAAACTGACCCGCGTGGGCTTGAGCAGGCTGCAGGAGGACAGGTCTCAGTCTTTCACTCCCTGCCCCGCGTTTGCCTCCAGCCTGTCCAGCGCCCGCAGAATGCCGGCCACCGTGGCCAGGGTCTCGATCTCGCCGTCGTGCACCATGGCCCACAATTCCGCCGGCGTGTGCAGCGTGCAGGTGAGGCTCTCCGTCTCGTCCAGGCGCGGTGCAGCCACGCGGTGAGCGCCCGTGCCCAGGAAGAGATGGGCGCGGTCATGGCTGCGGTTGCTGTCAACGACCAGGCTGCCGAATGACTGCCAGCGCTGGCAGACGTAGCCGGTCTCTTCCAGTAGCTCCCTTTGAGCACAGGCCAGCGGTTCCTCGCCATCGTCCAGATAGCCGCCCGGCAGTTCGTATACCGCCTGGCCAATGCCGTGCTTGTACTGCCGCACCAGCGGCACGCGGCCATCTGCGGTCAGGGCGAAGATCATGGCATAGTCTCGCCCTTCCGTGAGCAGGTAGCCTGCGATGCGGCTGCCGTTGAGCAGGGTGACGTCCTGCTCCCACACCCGCAGCCAGGGGGCGCGGTCGAGCAAGAGGGTGGAATTCGTTACCGTCCAGGTTTCTGTGGACAATGCTGGCCCTTTCTTTCATGTGGCTCGGAAGTTCGGGGTTCGGCGTTCTGTGTTCGGCGCGGAACCCCGAACCCCAAACCTCGAACACGGAACTCACCCGACTTGACATATCGGGCGTTTTGGTGTATGGTATGCCCGTTGAATCGAGCGCAGGAGAGCAGACTATGAGCCGTTGGATGCGTGTCGCATTGGTTCTGTGCTTGCTGGTGACCCTGTGGGCGGGGAACGTTACGCCCACGGCCGCTGACTCGCGGGTGCACGTCGTGCAGCCGGGGGAGAGCCTGTCCGGCATCGCCAGGCGCTACGGTGTGAGCGTGACGGCGCTGGTGCAAGCCAACGCGCTGCGCGATGCCAACTTCATCTGGTACGGGCAGCGGCTGGTCATCCCCGGCGGCGGCGCAGCGGTTCCCACTGCGTCCTCGTCCGTCTACGTTGTGCAGCCGGGCGATACGCTGAGCGGCATCGCCGCCCGCCACGGCGTCAGCCTGGCGGCGATGGCGCAGGCCAATGGCATCACCAACTCGGACTTCGTGTACGTGGGCCAGCGGCTGACGATCCCCGGAGCGGGAAACACCCCCGCTCCGACCCCCAGCGCGGAGCGCACCCATCGGGTGCAGCCTGGCGAGCATCTGTCCGGCATCGCCGCCCGCTATGGCACGACGGCGGCGGCCATCGCCTATGCCAACGGGCTGGCCAACCCCTCGCTGATCACCGTGGGGCAGGTGTTGCGCATACCGGCTGGCGGCTCGTCGGGCGGCGCTGCGCCGCCGGGAACGGGGCTGAGTTTTGTCGTGTACATTTCCCAGCAGCGCTGCTACCTCTACCGCGGCGACAGTCTGCTCTACAACTGGCCCTGCTCCACGGGACGGACGGGCGCGGGCACCCGCACGGGCACGTTCAGTGTGCAGAGCAAGATCCGTAACGCCTACGGCTCCTCGTTCGGCTTCTGGATGCCCTACTGGCTGGGCATCTACTACGCTGGGGCCAGCGAGAATGGCATCCACGGCCTGCCGGTGAACGCCTCCACCGGCGTCACCATCTGGGCCAACGCTGTGGGCGTGCCGATTACCTTCGGCTGCATCATGCTGAGCAACGAGGCAGCGATTACCCTGTACAATCTGGCCTACATCGGCATGCCCGTTGTCATTCGCCCCTGATGCGGAACGAAGCGGTTACGCTTTCGTTCGCGCTTGCACCGCTGCCAGATCCTCCAGAACCGTGATGACCCCTGTGTGATCCAGGTCGCCTCGCCCGGCGGCTTGCATGGCCGCGAACAGTTCGTGCACCAGACTGGTCACCGGCAGCGGCACGCGGTAGTCATTCCCCGTCTGCATGATGATGTTCAGGTCTTTGAAGTGGAAGCGGCTCCGGAAGCCGGGCTGGAAGTCGCCCCGGATGACACGCGCCCCCCGTGCATCCATCACCCGCGACTGGGCGTAGCCGCCGCTCAGGACCTGCACGATGATGGCCGGGTCTACCCCCGCCTTGGCCCCCAGCACCAACGCCTCAGCCATGCCCACGATGTTCAGCGCTACCTGGATCTGATTGCAGGCCTTCACCGTCTGGCCGGCGCCGTTAGGGCCGCACAGGGTGATGGTCTTGCCCAGGGCCTCGAAGATGGGCCGCACCTCGTGGAACGTCTCCGCGTCGCCGCCGACCATGATGGACAGGGTGGCGTTGATGGCCCCCACATCGCCGCCGCTCACCGGCGCGTCCAGGCAGCGCACGCCTTTCTCCGCCATCGCCGCAGCGACTTTGACGGCTATGCGGGGGGCGATGGTGCTCATGTCCACGTAGATGTCCCCTTCGCTGGCTCCGGCGATGAGGCCCTCGGGTCCCAGGGCGACCAGCTCCACGTCGGGCGAATCGGGCAGCATGGTGATGATGACCTGGCTTCTCTGGGCGATTTCTTGCGGTGTGAAGGCTTCTTCGGCGCCGGCAGCGACAAGCTCCTGTACGGGCTCGCGGCTGCGGTTATGCACGACCAGCGGGTAGCCAGCCTTCAGCAAGTTCCTGGCCATGGGGCGGCCCATGATCCCCAGCCCGATGAATCCGATCTGTGGTTTTGACATAACGTATCTCCTGCGTGTAGTCCCCGCCAGAATGCAGCGCATTATCGCGCAGGTGGAGGGCTTTGTCAAAGAGCAGGGCTGTGTTACAATGGACGTGATGCGGGGGACGTAATGCGTAAAACGTAAAGCGTAAAACGTAAAACGGAAAGAGGTGATGTGGCATCTGAATCACGTTTCACGTTTTACGCTTCACGAGGCGGGAGTAAGAAGTATGAGTAGCAATCCACTTGGGGCCGTCGGTGTTTTCGATTCGGGTGTGGGCGGCCTCTCGGTGTGGCGGGAGATTGTGGCGCTGTTGCCCGGCGAGGACACGATCTACTTCGCCGATCAGGCCCATTGTCCTTATGGAGCACGGTCGCTGCAGGAGGTTCAGGCCCTGGCAGAGGCCATCGTTCGTTTCCTGCTCGGCCAGGGAGCAAAGCTCATCGTCGTGGCCTGCAACACGGCCTCGGCGGCGGCGCTCTATCACCTGCGGGGGCGGTTCGACGTGCCCATCGTGGGCATGGAACCGGCGGTGAAGCCGGCTGCCCAACGCACGGCCAGCGGCAAAGTGGGGGTGATGGCCACGCCGGCCACGTTTGAGGGAGAGCCCTTCGCCCGGCTGATGCAGCGCTTCGCCCGTGACGTGGCGGTCATTCAGCGGGTGTGTCCCGGCCTGGTGGAGCGGATAGAGGCCGGGCAACTGGACGGCCCGGAGGTCGAATCGCTGCTGCAGGGCTGTCTGCGGCCATTGGTGGACGAGGGAATAGATGTGCTCGTGCTGGGCTGCACGCATTACCCCTTTCTGCGATCAGCCATCGAGCGGGTGGTGGGGCCGGGGGTGGAGGTGATTGATCCCGCGCCGGCGGTGGCGCGGCAGGTGCAGCGCATGCTGGCTCGGCGGGGCCTCCTCAATCCACGGCCGGGTCAACAGGGAAGACATATTCTCTACACCAGCGGCGCGGTGCAGCCCTTTGCGGACATAGTGGAGAGGTTGGTCGGGAAGAGAGGAGAGGTACGGCGAGCGGAGTGGGCAGCAGGGGTGCTCACTCCGGCAGCGGATACAGGCTCAGGCCTTGGAAGGGATAGTCTTTCGGATTGAGGGTGATGAGGGTTAGCTGCTGCTGAAGGGCTGTGGCGGCGATGATGGTGTCGGGTAGGGCAATAGCCTGCCCCCGTTGACGGTACTCGCTCAGCAGATCGCCTGTCCTGTCGGCGATTTCTTTGGTCACATCATAGTTCAAGAAACGCGAAAGGAGCTTGCGTGTTTGGTATCGTTCCTCAGGATGCATGCCAGCCAGCACTTCGATGCGGGTGATGGAGGAAATCGTCAGCCGTTCCCTCTTGCCAATCCCCCGTAGCAACCGCACGATACGGCGCTCCCCGCGCAGGTGACGGATCACAAGGCCGGTGTCGAGCAGATATCTAGCCATTCTCGGCTTCCCCGCTCAGTCTGGCCCATCGTTCTTCCCAATTGCCGCGCAATTCGGCCAGCCAGCGGTCAATGTCTTCGCCGGTAGCCATCTCCGGGTGGCGCTCATCAGTCCAGACGCCTGCCGCTTCTTCCAGCGCTTGAGCTTGCTCCTCCAACGACAATCTCTCCTCCAGCGCTTCGGCGATGAAGGCGCTGCGTTTGCGTGGCGGGACGAGAGCGCGCAACCGATCAGCCAACACCATAGGCAGAGATATCGTCATTTTTTGGACGGCTGTAGTTGTTCTTGTGGACATCCTATTCCCCCTTCATAGTGGTAATAATACACCATCTTCTCGCTAACGTCAAGTTTGGCCTGGCCAGGCCAGCTCCATGTGAGTGATTTCCCAACCCCATTTGGGATAAACTTGGGATAAATTGGGATAAAA